>JARRPX010000014.1 GCA_037382465.1 Anaerolineales bacterium
CAATGGCGCGCGCCGTATCGGGATAATCCCCGGTGATCATCACGGTGCGGATTCCGGCCTGGCGTGCTTTTTGAATTGCGGGGCGCACTTCCATACGCGGCGGATCGATCATGCCCATCAACCCCACGAAGATAAAATCGCGCTCCACTTCTTCCGGCGTAACATCGACCGCCACGTCCTGTTCCACCCGGTAGGCCACTGCCAAAACCCGCAGCGCTTGCTGTGCCATGGTTTCATTCGCCTGCAGGATGCGCGCCCGCACCTCGTCGGTCAAGGGCATGGATTGATCGTCGATGTTTTGATATTGCGTACATAGATCGAGCACCACATCGGGGGCGCCTTTGATCGCCGCGACTTCCCATTCCTGCAGTCTGTCATCGTAAAACGGGCTTGCGTCATCCGGGCGGGGTTCCTGGATTCGATGTACCGTGGTCATGCGCTTGCGCGTCGAGTCGAAGGGGATTTCTTCGATGCGCGGGTACGCTCTTTCGAGTTTGTCGCGATCCGCACCGGCTTTTGCGGCTGCAACGACCAGCGCCGCTTCCGTGGGATCACCCACGATGCGAGGTGCGGTCACCCCGTTTTCGTCTTCGGCGATTTCTACCTGCGCGTCGTTCGCCAGCGCTCCGACCCAAAGCGCGGTCGTGGAGGCCGGGTAATCCTTGAGAGCAACCGTCTTGCCATCGACGATGAAATCTCCAACAGGTTCGTACCCACCGCCCGTGATCCCGAAGTTCACGCCGTCGACCCACAGGCGTGTGACCGTCATTTGATTCTGTGTCAGTGTGCCCGTCTTGTCGGAGCAGATGACCGTCGTGGATCCCAGCGTTTCGACGGAGGAGAGTTTGCGAATCAAGGCATGCTTCGCGATCATCTCGCGCATGCCCAAGGCCAGCGTGATGGTAACCACGGCCGGAAGTCCCTCGGGAACGGCCGCGACCGCCAAACTGACCGCTACGAGGAACATTTCCAGCGGATCTACACCTCGCATCCACCCGACGGCAAACACGATGCCGCAAATGACCAGGGCAGCCCAACCCAGCACTTTGCCGAGTTGATCCAGCCGGCGCTGCAGGGGCGTGGGTTCCTCTTTAACCGCTTGCAGCATGGCGGCGATCATGCCAAGCTGGGTACGCATGCCGGTGTTGACCACGATGCCGCGGCCGCGGCCGTAGGAGACCAGGGTTCCGCTGAACGCCGTGTTGCGGCGATCTCCCAGGGAAACATCCATGGTCAATACTACGCGCGCGTCCTTCTGAACCGGGACGGATTCGCCGGTAAGTGCAGCTTCTTCGATCTTCAGATTGACGGTCTCGACCAGACGCAGGTCTGCGGGCACATAGTTCCCACTGTCCAACAGGACGACGTCGCCCGGCACCAGCTCGCGAGCGGATACGGTCTGGTGATGACCGTCCCGGATCACGTGCGCTTCCGGTGCCGCCAAACGCCGCAGCGCAGCAAGCGCTTCCTCCGCGCGCCGCTCCTGAACGATACCGAGCAAGGCATTGAGAATAACAATGATCAGGATGGCCGCCGCTTCGATGTAATCGCCAAGCAGCGCAGATATGACCACTGCGACGAGCAGTATGATGACGATGAAATTATTGAATTGCTCCAGGGCCATCTGCCACAAGGTCGTCCCGGGTTGTTCGCTGAGTTCGTTGGGACCGTACTCTTCGAGCCGCTGCTTCGCTTCTTCCGAAGTCAACCCGCTTTTCGGGGAAGTTTCCAGCGCGTGGACGACCTCGTCGGCTTCCAGGGCGTGCCAGACTTTCTCTCTATCGGCATGCTGGCCGGGACTGACGGGTAGTTCGGGTGATTCCTCGCTCACGGATTCGAGCAGCTCCTTACGTGAAAGTCTGGGGCGCTTGCCCCAGCAAGTGGATTATAGCATGCGGCCTTTCCTGCCAATCTGACAATTCCTTCCCAAAAGACGGACGCAGATTCAGTATCGGATCAAACTTCGTCATCTGAACCGTGGGGTTATCCTGCCGCCTTCGACCCGATAATCGTGTAGGGATAAATATCAGGAGACCAGCTCCGCTTGCAGTACTGATCTCCAATTATGCTTCGACTCAGTTCAATGCTCGTCCGGCATTGCGTTGATTAATTTGCCTCTGAGAGGCCGTCCTCCGGATTCAATTCCTGGATTTTTCCGCTGGTCATGAAGATGACGTGCTCGGCCAAATTCGTGGCGCGATCGGCAAAGCGTTCGAGGTTGTGTCCGATGAACATCAGATAGAGGCAGTCGGTCGTTTTCTCGGGATGATGGGTTATGCGTTCGACCAGATCGGAATAAAGCGCGTGGTAAAGTTCATCGATTTGCGTGTCGATCGAAGCAACTTTGTACGCCAGTTCATCGTCCGCTTCCTGGTAGGCTTTGATGGCCCGTTTGAGCATGCTGAACACGAGTTCTGCCATTTCGTCCAGACTGGGCGGCAAGTCACCTGCGCATTTCTCTTCCATACGAAGAAACACTTTGGCGATCCCGGCGGCGTAATCTCCCATGCGTTCCATGTCGCCTGCGAGATTCATCCCCGCAACGATGGCGCGCAGATCGCCGGCGGCGGGTTGCTGGGTGGCGATCATGTGAAGACAGGCATTCTCGATTCTGTAACGCATCTCATTTATGGTCAAATCCCCCTTGATGATTTCCTCGCCGAGTTCTACGTTTCCCTCACGCAATGCCCTCAGGGACCCCCCAATGGCCGAGTTCAGTAATTCGGCCATCTGGGATACGTTCTCGCGCAAATCCTCTAAATCACGATCGAAAATCGCTCTCGCGGATGGGCTTGTGTCTTTCGATGTCATGTGCCGCATTTCTCCCGATTCAAGACGCATTCTCGGTAAAAGTCGTGACCCATCGAATGCCAGTCCGGCGGCGTGAAACTCTGCCTGCGCCGATCATAAAATGGGTTAAATTTACATACCATTATACAGGTGATGCAACGGATCGCCTAAGCCGGATGGTGTTGTTCGACGGGGAATGCATCCTCGTGGGAAAAATATCGCCAACGATGAGGGGATCTTTCCCAAATTCCTAGTTTTCAGCAGTCTGCGGACGGTGGTCCACCCCGATGGAGTGCAGCGCCCGTAATCCCGCTTGATGAAGACGTCCGTTGGAGACCAACACGCCGATGTTCTTTTTCAATCGCCGCCCCTGGCCGAAGTCGAGCGGTTCGCCGCGTAGATCGCTGACTTTCCCGCCCGCCTCCTCCACGATCAGTGAGCCCGCGGCCTGGTCCCAAATGTATTCCGTGTACTGCGGCATTTTGGGTGAAAGCAGACGAAAGAGCAGCTCCCCTCCGCCGGCTGCGAGGACGGCGTATTTTGCCTGGCTATCCAGGCGCAGCGGAGCTTTCTGCACACCCAAGACATCTACCAATTCGTTCATCTTATCCTGATCGGTGTGACTCGATTCATAGGAACGCAAAATCCGCGCCTGGGCCGGGTCGTCGATCTGGGACACCTGCAAACGTTTGAACGATTCGCCTTCAATGCCGCGTGCGTATGCGCCCTTGCCGCGCACGGCAACCGCCACACTCCCCAATCCGCCGATATCCGGGGCAAGATCGGCGTCCAGGTTGGGACAACCCAGGGCGCCAACCATTACTCGACCGTCGACGATCAACGCCAGCGCCACGACGTACTGGTCGCCGCGCAGGAAACCTTTTGTGCCGTCGATCGGGTCGAGGGTCCAGAAGCGCTGCGCAGGTTCCCTTGCGCCGAAATCGATCCAGGAACAGACGAGGTCGTCCGTCGCTTCAGGTCGCACTGATGACACAAAAGCGGTCACCGCAGATAGCGTCTTCTCAGCATCGGGTTCACGCAGGACGGCGCTGTTTTCCTCGCCCACGAGCGTTTCCTGCTCGAATGTTTCCTGAAACATGTGGGCGACGACGGCCTGCGAGGCGAAGTCGGCCACCGTGACCGGTGAGTGATCCGCTTTGGAAAGGGCGGCCGTCACCATTTCTGCCTGTATCCGGCGGCAGAGGCGTGCGGCGGTCTCTACGGCGCTGACGGCAAATTCGGCTTCCGCTTTATATGCGTTGAACATACATTCTCCTTGATCTGGATTACCGTAGACATCCTCCATCACGGTGATCCGGACCGGCATCGCTTCATTGTACTCGATCTTCCACCGGCCGGACTGCGAAGCATGTCCGCGCGGTACAATTTTTCCATCGAGGGAGGAGTGGACATGCGCAGATTCTGGATCGTGCCGGTATTCTTGTTGTTGGTAGGATGTTCCGCCTCAACCGCATCCCCATCCGCGACCGAGTCGATCCCTAATCAGGTTCCCCCGACGCCGGAATCCGTTCCAACGGAAACGATGCCCGCCACTGTAACAGAATCAATGCAATCCGTGCAAACCTTGCCGGACGCGTCGGGCTATCGTTGGACGAAAGTCGTCGCTGGATTAATTCGACCGCTTGACCTGCAGAATGCGGGAGACGGGCGGATTTTCATCGTCGAGCAGCGTGGTGTGATTTGGATCATGGAAGACGGAGCCCTTCTCGACAAGCCCTTTCTCGATATCCAGGACCGCGTTGGCAGGGACGCCAACGAACGGGGTCTATTGGGGTTAGCATTCGCGCCCGACTTCCGGGAGACTGGAGAGTTTTACGTCGACTATACCGGCAACAGCGGAAACACCGTAATTGCCGGATTTTCCGTCTCCGGCGATCCGAACCTCGCTGACCCAAGCAGCGAACGTTTGATCCTCGGCATCCAGCAGCCTTACAATAACCACAACGGCGGCGGCATCGTCTTCGGGCCGGACGGCTGTTTGTATATCGGGACGGGTGACGGCGGCTCGGGGGGCGATCCGCAAAGGAACGCTCAAAATCTCGACTCCCTGCTCGGCAAGATGCTGCGCATCGACGTGCTCGGAGGTGATCCCTACGCCATCCCGCCGGACAATCCTTTCCAGACCGGCGGGAGAGCCGAGATCTGGGCTTATGGTCTGCGCAACCCCTGGCGCTTCGCCTTCGATCGGGTGAGCGGGGATCTATACATCGCCGACGTTGGCCAGGGAACCTATGAGGAAGTGGACTTCTGGCCGGCGGGTAGTCCGAGCGGCGTCAACTATGGATGGAACATTCGCGAGGGAATGCATCCCTTCGAGGGACAGACGGGAGAGGGCCTCACGGATCCCGTCGCGGAATACGATCACACATTGGGTTGTTCGATTACCGGCGGCGTCGTCGTGCACGACCCCGCGCTCCCGGAGTGGAACGGCGTCTACCTGTATGGCGACTACTGCACGGGACTGATCTGGGGTCTGCTGCATACCGCAGACGGGAATTGGATGGACGACATCCTTTTCCGGGGCACGGGGTTTGTGATCAGCGCCTTCGGAGAAGATGCGAGCGGCGGCGTCTACCTCGTCGATCTCAACGGCGTCGTCTATCGTCTGGAACGCGCACCCGGAAATTAATGGGGGAACTTATTTGAGCAGCAAATAGACCCCAGCGCCCAGTAAGCCCAAACCCAGGGTCGTCGTCAGCGTCAGCCCGGCTACCAGAATCCACGGCGCAATGCGGGCGCGCAGGGATTGGATTTCCGGTGCAGCGAGCTGCCGTTTGGCCGTCTCTTTCAACCCTTCAACCAATTCCCGCTGCGAGCGCCGCAGGAAAAGCACCGCAAGTATCACCGTAGCCAACAGAACGGCCGGAGCAAACGCCAGCGCGAGCCGCAGGAATTCTTCATACGGCAGCCGCTCGATGACTCGAGCGACGTTCGTGGGCGAGAAAATCAGCAGCATCAAAGCGCCCAAAGTGAGTAAGAAGGCGGGCACGGCCAGGACGAGGACGGCGCGCACGATGATGCGCACGATACGCTCCTGTGCATTTTCCAGCCACTTGCGTTCATCGCGACCGAAGGCGAACAGCAGGGCAGCCAAAGTAAGTACGAACAACACGATTGGCGCCACGCCGACGAGCGGCCGCAAGAAGCGATCTCCCGGCAGGGGTTCGATCAAGCGATCGAACCGCCCCGGCGACACGAAGGAAAGCGCCCAAAGACCCACCGAAAACAACAGTGCGGGCACGAGCAGCGCCACGGCGCTGCGGGCGATCCGCTGCCCGCCGAGCGCGAGGCTGGCCCGGCTCGTCGCGGCGCGCGGGCGAGCCGGAACGGTTTCACCCCGCGCGGCTTCCTGCGCGCCGCCGGGTTTCTCGACGGCGTAGAGCGCGGCCAGGACGACGATGGCGAACAACGTGGCCGGTGCGAAGACCAGCGCCGTGCGGATGAACGTTTCTCCGGGCAGGCGGTCGATCAGATTGCCGAAACGCGTTGGCGCCAGGTAGAAGAGCGCCAGTGCGGCGATGGAGACGATCAACATCGGCACGCTGGGAACGAGCACCAGGGTGGCGACCAGCCGCGGGGTGCGGCCGGCGTCATTTGCGCCGCCGGGCGATCTGTGCGAATCGGTTTGATCTTGTCTGCCGGACATGCTCTCCCTCGATCGGCTCCCTGAAGCGGTTCAAGGCGCGAAGCGGATTTCGACGTTCCGTGCAGGCCAGTGTAACAGGGATTGCCGCCTCGGTCTACTTGACGTAGGTGAATCGCACGCCAAGCGTCAAGCCGGCGCATGAATGCGAGCCCGATTATCGCATGCGCCCTTCGCTTTCCCCCAAAGGAACCATTTGACGGTAGAACATTTGTTCTATATAATCAGAATACCAGTGCGCTTTGCGGAACTTCACGACCCATCGGCCTGGTAGCGGGAGGTATTTCGTGTGGTTTCATCGTTGGTTGCGGCCGGAACGAATTCGCAGTTTCCTCGAGCCTGCCTCGGCGCGGCGCGAGCGATACCGGGTCGCCGAGCGGTCGGCGGTTTGGGGCGGAGAAGACAAGCATGCGGCGGCATCCGACCTTCAAAAAGACGCCGGGAAAAGCAACCGGCCGATATCGCGGCAGGCTTCGAGTAACGGGCACCTGATTTTCGAGACGGACAGCGAACTCTCTACCCAATTGTGGTTGGCGGCGCGCCTGCAGGACGTCACCCCGGAGACGTTGGTGGGCGACCTGCTCGTGCGCGGCCTCGAGCAGGAAGCGTTCCGCACCCGGGCGGAAGCCGCGCTGGGCACACTCACGCCGCGCGAGCAGGAAATCGCCTGGCTCACGGCGCAAGGCCACACCAATCGCCAAATCGCCGAGGATCTGGTGATCTCGCCCGAAACCGTCAAGACGCACATGCGTCACGTGCTGGATAAGTTCAGCGTGAACAGCAAGGCCGATCTGCGCCTGCTCTTCGTCGATCTGGGCGTGCGCTGGTGGGAGCGCTGAGCGCGATCCGCCGACCTTCGTCCGCCCGGAACGGACAAGAAGAAATCGAGGGGGAAAGCGCAGACCGCGCTGTTGAAGCAGATGCGCACTCGCCTCACGGTTATAATACAGGACTGCAACACGAAGGAGTGTACATATGCGTGAAGGTAAGCTGATCGAGGCGACTCCCGGGCCGCGCACGCGAGCGTCCCTGGCGGACGACCTGCGCCGCCTGGGTCTTCGGGCGGGCACGACCGTTCTGGTGCACAGTTCGCTGCATGCGTTGGGTTGGGTCTGCGGCGGTCCGGTCGCTGTGGTCCAGGCGTTGATGGACGCGATCACGCCCGACGGCACGCTGGTGATGCCCACACATTCCGGCGACCTCAGCGATCCTGCCCTGTGGAAGAACCCGCCCGTCCCCGAAAGCTGGTGGCCGACGATTCGCCAGACCATGCCCGCATACGATCCGCGCACGACGCCCACGCGGGGGATGGGGCGCATCGTCGAGGTTTTTCGCACGTGGCCCGGCGTACGGCGCAGCGCCCATCCGGCGACATCGTTTGCCGCCTGGGGCTCGCAGGCCGCCTTCGTGACGGAAAACCATCTCCTGGATTACGAGATGGGGGAGACATCACCGCTTGCGCGTGTTTACGATCTCGACGGCCGGGTGCTGCTCCTGGGCGTAGGCTACGACAGCAATACCTCGTTTCACCTCGCTGAGTATCGCTTGCCCAACCCCAAGCCCTCACGGCAGGGTGCGCCGATCATCGAGAACGGCCGGCGCGTCTGGAAGGAATTCGACGACATCGAAATCGACGATGATCCGTTCGGGCAGATCGGTGCGGATTTCGAGGCGGCCGGCAGCGTGCTCGAGGGCAAGGTGGGCTCGGCAGTTTCCCTGCTATTTTCACAGCGCAAGGCCGTTGACTTTGCCCTGCAGTGGCTGCGGGGTCGCGCCTGAATCGACCGCACGCACATCGGTTGCGGTCGGATGGGATCGGCGTAGAATACAGGAAACCAAAGCTCCGCTTTGGGGTTTTTACTACCGAGACAAGAAAACCGGATTCATTTCAGCGTAAAATCACACGGAGGAAAACATGCTTACGGATCGGATTATCGGCGCGTTCACATTTCGCAAAGGCGTTTACGCCGAAGTCGAGAGTGATACGACCTTCACCACAACGGCCTGGACGATCGTTGCGGTCGTTTCTTTCCTCGTCAACATCGCATCCCACGCACAGAGCAACATATTCAAGTGGTTGGTTGCTGCAGTGGTTGGTACGATCATCTCTGTCGTTGGCTTCGCCATCGCTGCCTGGGTGATCGATTGGGTAGGCCGCACGGTTTTCTACGCCGAGGTAACGTTCGACGAATTGGTGCGCACGCTCGGTCTGGCTTATGTGTGGCAAATCGTAGGTGTACTTGGAATTTTCCACGCCCTGGGAATTCTTACCTGTGTTACAGGACTGGTTCAGTTAGCGACTGCGATCCTCGGACTGGCTGCCTGGCTCGTGGCGGCAAAGGAAGCCCTGGATCTGGAATGGGTCCAAACCGCGGTCACCGTGGTGATCGGTTGGATCATCATCTTCGTGTTCACCTTCATCACTGGCGCCATCCTTGGCCTTCTGGGTGTTGCTGCTCGCGCTGTGGTGAGTTAACCGAGCCCATTCCATTTATCGAGGAGTTGATCGGCAAACTCCATTTGGTTTCCAAGAAGACCCTATGGGGAATCAACTGCGTGCTGCTGGAATGCAGCACGCAGTCATATAAAGAGGCATAACGTCAATTTTAAAGATCGCGGATATAAACCCGGTGATTCTTGTAAGGAATACCGCCCACGTTTTCCAGGTCCTTACGCATCTGCACCGCGGACTCGGCCACCTGGGTCAGGTCTGCATGCTGGAAGCCGAACTCACGAATGGTCTTCTCGATTTCGGAGTAGAGCAAGGCATTCCCGCCGCGTCCGTGATACTCCGGTAAGACGCCGGCGCCGTTCAAGGCGATCCACTTGGTACGTTTCATTTCGATGAGGATGTCGAAGATCCCGAAGGGCAGCAAACGTCCTTTACTGCGCTGGATGGCCGCCGAGACGTCCGCGAAGCCAAAGAGGAATCCGACGACGAGTTCCCCGTGCACGATGATCTTGATCAGGCGCGGGTCGGCGACGGTCAGGATCTCGTTCAACACGTAGTCGATCTCGTTGTCACTCAGTGGATAGTATTCCCAATTGTTGACAAACGTGTCGTTATACGTTTTTCCGATCCGCGGCGCCCACTGGCGCAGTTCGCGCTTGCTGCGGAAGCGCTTGACGGCCAACCCGCTGCGCTTGGCGGCCCGTTCGGCGATGCGGTGCACGCGCGCCGGCAAACCAAATTTGCCGGCTCCCAGGTAACAGGATACAAAATCGACTTCCTTGCGGAAGCCCAATTCGTCCATGAATTTCGGGTAATAGGGCGGGTTGTAGTTCATCATCGTCATCGCCGGACGGTGTTCGAATCCTTCGACCAGCATGCCGTAGCCGTCGAGCGGACCGAAACCCTTCGGTCCCACGAGTTGATCAAGCCCTCGTTCACGCGCCCAGGTGGCGGCGCGTTCGAACAGCGCCCGGGCAATCTCCAGGTCGCCCTGGGATTCGAAGTAGTAGAACTGCGCTTGTTTTTTATCGTGGTAGCGGTTGTAGGGTTTGTTTTCCAACAGCGTAATCCGCCCCACGATTTCACCGCCCGTTTTGGCGACAAAAAACTCAGCGTCCGAGTGTTCGTAGAATGGGTGCTTGCTGCTGTTCATGCGCGTGGCGACGTCGATGCGGATCGGCGGCACCCACAGTGGATGCCCGGCATACAGCCGGAAAGGAAAGTCGATGAAATCCCGCACCTGCCGCTTGTCGCGGGTATCCACTTGCTCGATGCCAATCATGGCGACCTCCCGAATCAGATCTCCCCAATGGATTGTAGCATCGCCGAAAAGCAACTACAATCAGGCAGTGTCCAGAATTTCGAGGCCTCACCTGCAATTTCCTTTTACCCGCTGGGTTTTCAACACCCTCTTTCGGCTGCTCACGCGGCGCACGTTCGACGGAATCGACAATCTGCCCGGCTCCCCGCCGTACATCGTCGTGGCCAATCATCTCAGCTACTTCGACGCCCCATTGCTCTTCACGGCCCTCAAAGTGCCGCGAATTACCGGCTGGGCCGCGGAGAAATACGAGCATCACCCGCTCTTCGGACCCTTCGTGAGCCTGCACGGCGGCGTTTTCATCCAACGCGGCAAGGTGGATCGTCAGGCGCTCTCCGCCGCCGTGGACCGGCTGCGGAATGGCTACGTGTTCGGAATCGCCCCGGAAGGGACGCGCAGCAAAACGGGCGCTTTGGCGCGCGGCAAGACCGGCACTGCCTACCTGGCGCACGAAGCGAACGTCCCCATCGTCCCTACGGCCGTCGTGGGCACCGACAAAGCCCTGCGCACCTTGCTGCGCCTGCGTCGTCCCCGTGTCGGTGTGCGCATCGGCAAACCTTTCCGTTTGCCCCCGCTGAACGAAGCGACTCGCGCCGCCGACCTGCGTCGCAACACCGATGAGATCATGTGCCGCATCGCCGCCCTGCTGCCCCCTTCCTATCGCGGCGTGTACGCCAATTATCCCCGTCTCAAAGAACTGCTCGGCGAAGCTGCTCCGCAAGCGCAGGAAGCCGAATAAGCGCTTCTGCGCCTTGAGGCGCGCAATCCCCCTGAAATTCACCCCTCCCCCCTGGGCGTGATTCAATATCCCCCTCTTGGTTACACCCCAGGCGGGATGGCATTTTCCCGCACTGTGTTTAAAATATAGAACAAACGTTCTATTCATGGAACAATCACACACCATCAGGAGGATCTGCATGCATCACGGGAGTGACCCTTTTGCGTCCGCACAACTACCGTTACCGGCCGGCGACCCGGCGCTGCTCGAGGCGCTGATGCAGCCGCGCGTCGCCCTGTTCTGGGGCGCGCACACGCCCACGCGGGCGCTCCTGACCATGCTCACCGCCCTGGCCGTCCGGGGCCAGACTCTGCGCGTTTTCGACGGGGGCAACCGTTTCGACGGTTACTTCGTCGCCAGGCTGGCGCGGCGCATGTGCAAACACCCCTACGCCGCGCTGGAGCGCATCCGTCTCTCGCGCGCCTTCACCTGCTTTCAACTGGCCGAGCGCATCGAAAAAACGCCGACCGGACCGGAGCCGATCTTCGTCCTCGATCTGCTTACCACCTTCTACGACCAGAACGTGCCGCTGCGGGACAGCGAACGCCTGCTGGAGATCACTATTTCCCATCTGAAGCGTCTGGCGACGGTCAGCCCGGTGATCGTTGGGGCGCGCGAGCCGCGCGAGCTGGTGAAAGAACGTTGGGCTTTTTTGGATCAGTTGCAAACCGCCGCCGACATCGCCTGGCTGCTGCGTGCGCCGGAAGCGGGGCTCGAACGGCAGCCGAGGTTACTCTGATGGGAATCGGGCTGCGTCTGCTTTGCCCGGTTCCGCGTTCCCGATTCATTGTGAGGTAGATCATGGGCCGAACTCTTCCATCCATTACACAGGCGTTCCTCCACGAACAGCAATCGTTGTCCCGTTTTCGCCGCGCGCTGCGCATCGAGGATCAGCACGCGCTCGACGACCTGCTCGCTGCTTCGCGCCATCACCTGGCCGCCGCGGCCTACGCTTCCCACCTGCTGCCCTTCGAGGTGATGCTTCTGGCCATGCTGGTCGAGGAGCACAAACAGGTGCTGCAGCTCGAAGGGCGCCTCGAGCACCTCGAGAATCTCGTCGAGGCGCTGCAGGCCGGTGCGGGGCGGCGGCTGGGCGCGCCCGACCGGGAGGGTTGATGGTACCCGCTTTCGGCTGGATCTTCGACATCTATCCCGCCGCGGAGGGCATGGCCGTGTGGCTGCTCGACGAGGACGGCCGCGCTCACTTGCTGCGCGACACGTTCACGCCCTGCTTCTACGTGCGCGGGCCGCGGCAGGAACTGCGCGCCGTCTGCCGCATGCTGCGCGGGCAGCGCGCGCCGGTGACCCTGCGGCGCACGGAGCGCCTGGATCTGTTCCTCGATCGCGCCGTGGAGGTGCTCGAGGTCGGCGTGCGCATCCCCGGGTTGTTGCGGCGCCTGTTTCTTCAAACGGCTGAGTTTCGTCCCGACCTGACCTATTACGACGCCGACATCTCGCTGCCGCAGCGTTACGCTTTGGCGCGCGACGTTTTCCCGCTGGCGTACTGCGCCGTCGAACAGGAGGGGGAACGAATCCGGCACATCGAGGCGTTGGACAGCCCCTGGGAGATCGATTACCGTCTGCCGCCGCTGCGGGTGATGACGCTGCAGCTCGTCGACCAGAGCCGCGACCCGGGGCGCGGCCACCGCGGCGATTTGCTGGTGGAGATCGCCGGGGAGACGTTCCGCTTCCCGCGCAGCAAGGGCCGCGAGCTGCTGCTGGGCGTGCGCCATCTGCTCGAGCGCTTCGATCCCGACGCACTGGTCAGCACCTACGGCGACAACTACATCCTGCCGCGCTTGCTCGATCTCTCCCGGCATTACGGCATTCCCCTGCCGCTCAACCGCGACCGCACGAAAACGGTGCAGCGCAAATCGGCCTCTTCCTATTTCTCCTACGGCCGGGTGGTCTTCCGCAACGAGCAGCACACGCTTTTCGGCCGCTGGCACCTCGATCGCCAGAATGCTTTCCTCTCCAATGACTACGGCATGGACGGTATCCTCGAAATCTCGCGCCTGACCAACCTGCCCGTGCAAACCACGGCGCGCGTCTCCACCGGCACCGGCATCAGCGCCATGCAGGTCAACACCGCCCTGCGGCGCGGCGTGATGGTGCCCTGGCAGAAACGCCAGCCCGAAACGTTCAAGAGCGGCAACGACCTGCGCCTGGCGGACAAGGGCGGCCTGGTCTACACGCCCATCCTCGGCCTGCACGAACACGTCGCCGAACTCGATTTCACCGCCATGTATCCCAGCATCATGGTGCACTTCAACATCTCGCCCGAGACCGTCGGGGCAACGTGCTGCCCCGGAGAAGAGATCCCCGAGCTGGGAACCCGCGTGTGCCGCCACCGCCAGGGCCTGGTGCCGGAGACGCTGGCGCCGCTGCTCGAGAAACGCAAGCGCTACAAGGCGCTCATCCGCCAGCTGCCCGGAGACGACCCGCGGGTCGAGGCCTACCGCCGGCGCTATTCGGCCCACAAATGGCTCCTGGTGACCTGTTTCGGTTATCTGGGCTACAAGAACGCCCGCTTCGGGCGCATCGAGGCGCACGAGGCGGTCAACGCCTACGGCCGCGAGGTGCTGCTGCGCACCAAGGAGCTGGTCGAGGCGCGCGGCTTTCGCGTGCTGCACCTGTACGTCGATGGTCTCTGGATCCACAAACCCGGCGCGCAGCAGCGCCCGGATTACGAAGCGCTGCTCGAAGATATACACGCCGAGACCGGTCTGCAGATCGGCCTGGAGGGCGTCTACCGCTGGTTGGCGTTTCTGCCCTCGCGCACCGAGCCGCGCGTGACGGTGGCCAACCGCTACTTTGGCGCCTACGAGGACGGCTCGTTGAAAATTCGCGGCATCGAGGCCCGCCGCCGCGACACGCCGCCCTACATCAAGCAGACCCAGCTCGAGATGCTTGACATCCTGGCGCAGGGGGAAGACGCCAGCGGTTTCCGCGCCGCCATGCCCGCCGCGGTGGCCTGCGCCGCCCGGCGCCTGCGCCGGCTGCGCGCCGGCGGCGTGCCGGTGAACGAGTTGGTCGTCACCCACCGTCTCTCGCGCCGGCCGGAGGAATACGTCGTGCGCACGGTTGCCGCCCGCGTCGCCGTAGAGTTGGCCAACCGGGGCGTGGAACTCAGCCCCGGCGAGCGGCTGCGCTTCTTGCTCGTCCCCGGGCCGGAAAAAGCGCGCGCCTGGGAACACATCGAGGGCGAGATTGCCTACGATCGGGAAGCCTACAGCGAGCTCATGCTGCGCGCCGTCGAGAGCGTCTTTGCCGCCGTCGGTGTCGACCGGGCCACGTTGGAAACCTGGCTGTTGGCCAACGCCGGCTACTGGGGCCCACCGGGGGTATTGCCGCCGCCTGGCGCGGACATCCGCATGCCGTTGTTGGCGCAAAGCAATTTCATCTGGGTTGGGAAACGAAGTACAGGGGTTCGGGAGCAGGACACGCAGGTCCGATCCCGTCTTCCGGTGTTAAGCGCAAGTCGCGAGCGGTTGCTGCTGCGGCCAGTGGGGACATCGCCATGAAACGTTCAAGCGTGTTCGTCGTCATCAGCGGTTTGATCAGCCTGACGGTCAACGTGTTGGCCATCGTCAGCTATTTCAGCGAGGGAGGCGCCTTTGCCGATTGGCATATCGACCCCGGTCTGTGGGTGGCGATCACCTTCGTGCTCATGTCCTACAGCCTGACGGCCTGGTCGGTGTTGATCTGGCGCTGGACGCGCAAGCGTGCGCGCAGCAGTAGACAAAAGATGCGCCGCTCGGCGGCCTTCCTGCTCACCGCGCTGGCGGCATTTCCGCTGCTGACCGTGTGGTTGTCCGTTTTGTTTTCGCTGGTCATCTTTACGGAGGCCACAGCGCCGCAGCGCTGGCTGCTGGCCATGGGCTGCGCCTGGGGAGCGACGCCGTTCATCAGCCTGGGATTGATCAGCGTGGGAGAAGTATTGGGGCCGTTGCTCAGCCGCAGCAAGGAATGAGGAGCCCGATTTGTGGAATAAAGATTGGTTGAAAGGGTTGCCCGGTCACTCGCAGTGGACGCGGCCAGTACACTGCCGGCCTGTTGGATGGCAGCGGTGACAAGCGTCGAAGTTCTGGATTTGACCACCCTCCGGCTTTAGGAACTTCGTCAATCTTTTATGTTCCAGGAATAGTCTGTCGGGATTGTGTCTGTGGCATCCGTAGCAGGTGTAGGTGGCGAGTGTGCTTGGATGGCAAGTCTTGCAGGAAGGACTGCCGCCGCCATGATTGAGGGGAAAGTCATCATGGGGGCGCCAGTGGGTCGCCGGTACCCAGGCGTCTGCGTTGTGGCAATTGCCGCATTCGGTCCCGAAATATCCGGCATGGAATTCCGGATCGACGTGGCATTCCGCACATGCGGGTGAAATGCCGGCAAATTCCACTTCTACATGACAGCTCTCGCAGGTAATGCCCGCGTGGCCGCCAGCGAGGGGCAGGTCGGTGTCGGCGTGGTCGAAAATCGTCTCGCTCCAGGCCGCCTCCTGATGGCAAATTTCGCACTGAACTCCATTTTGTCCTTCGTGTGCGTCTTTCGTAACGTGGCAGGTATAACACGCCGTGTCCAAACCGATCCACTGTTTATCGATGTGGCAGGAGGAACACTGCACGCTTATGTGTGCGCCGGCGAGGGGATAATCCGTCAGGTCGTGGTCGACGGATACAGTTTGCCAATTTAGCGGAGAATGACATTGCCCGCAGTTTTCTCCCATTTGGCCTGCATGTTCGTCCATCTCGGCATGACATTCGATGCATTCATGTGGGGTCGATTGCAGATCGTCCATGTTGGAGGCGATCTTATGACACGCCTCGCAGGGCACATTGAGGTGAGCGCCTTGGAGGGGAAAAAGGGCTTGCTGATGATCGAAGCCGGCGCCGACGCGGAAGGAACCGTCGTGACAACCTAAACAATCCCAGTGGAAGATATCGATGTGTTTCTGTGTGCCGCTGGCATCATTTTGTTCGTGGCATTCTCGACAGGAATTAACGTCGAACTCATGCACGCTTTGTGGATGGCACGATTGACACTCAGGTTGGCTTGCGGGCGGCAGCTCCCGATGCGCGGTGAGGAAGAACCCCACATTCTGGTGCGGAAAAACAACGCGTTTAAAATCTGTGAGCGGTGCTGTGGCGCCATGGTGTTCAATGTGGCATTCCTGACAGGTATACAACGTATCGAAAAAACCGTGCATGCTTGACTCAATCTCGCGTTCTTCTGCAACCTCGGTGTGACATGCGATGCATCGGTCTTGCATGTGTTCCTCACTCCAGAACGGAACGTGGCAAGCAGCACATTCTCGTTCAAGATCGGCGTGGCTGCGGACTCCGCCTTTCGGCAGATTGCTTTCCGAATCGTTTAGATCACCTGGACTGAACATTGCGCCGCCAGATATTATGGAGGCGCCTAAAATGGCAGCGCTGGGAAGGAGCGCTGCCAGAGCTTCCTTCCGGGTTAGAATGCCGAGAATTCTTTTCATAACGTTCGTAATTTTCATCGACCGTCACCGCGCCAAAACAACGTAATACAGAGCTGCTCCGATGTGCACGAATGATGCGACGAAAAGTGAAATCCCGAGTGGGATGTGAACGCTGCGCCAAAGAGAAAGCAATCGCGGTGCGATTTCATAAGTACGTATCTGAATAAATAGATCGTTTCTATGCTGGCGTAAGGAATCAACTTGGCGTAACTGCTCGCGTGTTTTATCGTCGGCTTTTCGCAATCCACTGCGCCATGCCGAATTAGCACGCCAGTGTAAATACGTCCGACCTAAAACCGTACCAATCCCACCTGAAATCTTTTCAAGATTCTGAGGCAAGGCCGATACTGCTTCATGGTCTTGTTTCTGCAATTCTTTTTCAGCATCATCGAGTGCTTGCTTCAGCTCTTCAAGTGTCACCACATTTCCTTGTGGCGTCCGAGGTACCGCAGTGTAGATATATCTCCCAATAAATCCACTGAAGACCAAGATGCCCGTCATCAAGGCCACAATGCCGGCCAAGCCATGAAAATGAAATGCGCTATGGAGCAAGATCAAGTACGGTCCAACGATGCCAGTGAAAATATGGATTCGAAGCCAAGTTTGCATTTGACCCCACTGCACACGACGCGAGCGCTTGCGAATCGAGTACAACGTCTCTGTCGCCAGTAGGAGGAGAAATCCTGTGATGCCCATGCTGTGCCCCGTCGGGTCACTTGAAGCGGGGAGATAAGGGTGCGAGGCAAATCCCAGGTAAATACCTGTAATGAGTAGGATGGCAATGAATGCCAGGATGATTTCTCGATGCAATCGCATGCTGCTTCTCGTTACTGTCGTGTTGGAATCGGGGGAATAAACATCGAATGGTAAAAATGGAATCTGCCTCGAATGGTGTCGTGGACCTTGCAGGCATACACAGATCCCCCGGATACATGCATCATCGACTTTCCCAGCTCGTTATACCCAATCGCACCCTACTATTATTTACGATTCCAAGAGTACGTGCAAGCGTCTGCCAGAGTTCTTGGCTTTCTCGCACGTTCCATATTCACCGTTAAAGCTGCGGAGATCTAAAACTCGAATGTTCGACTGGCGCGTTACTGTACTTGGCCTTCAAAAAACTCTCTTCCAAACGCATCCAATCCGAGATTTAGAAAGTCCCCCGTCGCCATCACTAAGAAGGAGAGCTTGATCGACTTGCATACGAAGAAAATCTCGATAATATAAGTCAACTTTTTCGATACGTTGTCATCCAGCCTCATTTGAGCCGTCAACATCGAATCTTGAACATCGATCAACCATAGGAGTAAAAGATGAGAAAGCACATATCCATCCTGGTTCTGCTTATGACTTTGCTGCTCGGGGCGTGTGGCAGAAATGAGACGCCGGAAGCGACGGCCACGACTGCGCCTGAGCCGATAGTGGAAGTGCCACCGACGCCAACGGAAGACCCCGTCTTCCAGGCTCTCCAGGCATATCTGGGAAGCTGGAGTGGTGAGTGGCACAACATAACCTTTGGTTCATCCGGAGCCGTTAGTGCAACGGTAAGCGCCGATGAAGAGGGCACGTTGACCATCAGCCTGGATCTGGACGGTTCCGTCTTCGGCGCTTCCGATCCCGATCCGGTTATCTACAGCGGCAATTTCGACGCCGAGGGCGCCGTCTTCACCATCCCCGGCGACCCGCTGTTCGGCGATTTGACCATCACCATCACGGAATACGGCGAGGTCGTCATCGTAGGCGAATCGGTGCCCGATGAGAGGATCGATAAAGTCTCTGCGGTAGGAACGGTTACTCCGGAGGAAATTTCTCTCGAGTACATCGTCGCTTTTACGACGGGAGACTCTGCTGTGGGCGATCTGACCTTGACCAAGGATTCCTAGCCAAGATCCGATCGGATTGAAATCGAAGCTCTGCCGAAAAATTCGATCACCAGATGTTCGAGGGGCTCCGGTTTTTGCTGGGTTTTCATGTGCTGACGGATTGCCATCGCCGATGTTGTAGAATCCGCGCGTCACAAATCCCTCGCCGGAGTCGTTCCAGGATTGGAAACGAATTTGAGATCCGACGATTGTTTCGATTTCTGACGTAGCCTGCAGGAAAGGGATAATTAATGCTTACTCGCAACCGACGATCGTTGTTCATCGCTATTGCCGTCGTGTCGCTGATTCTGGCGGCTTGTGATTTTCCCGGATTTCAGACGATTGAGGAGGAAACCGGAGATGCGCCGACGGCGACTCCGACGCGCGAAAGACAAGACGGGTCAAACCCGCGCCAGACACCGACCGAAGAAGAGCAGTTACGTTTACCGACTTCCACCGCAACACTCGAACCGACCGACGAACCGCCGACGTTGACGGCCAAGGTCAACGCGAATTGCCGCACCGGCCCGAACGTAATATTCGACGAGTATGGGTATTTGCTCAACGGGCAATCGGCGCCGGTCGTCGGCAGGGCGAGCGACAACAGCTGGTACGTGGCGCAACTACCAGATCGTTCCCGGCCTTGCTGGATATCCGCTTCGATCGTTTCGATCAATTTCGATCCGGCCATGATAAAGATCATTGCCTCACCTCCAACGCCCACCCCCGTGTTGGGTTCGATCGGCGGAGTCCTCTGGCATGATATCTGCAAGTTCACCGGCGGGGAAGCAGGTGAACCCGTCGTGCTGGGACAGGGCTGTGTTTCCTGGGGTGACCCAGACATTGGTGAGTTTGGTCCCAATCAGGTTTACGACGCCTTTGAGACCGGATGGTCCGGTGTCACTTTGCACATCGGCAGTGGCGCCTGCCCATCGACGGGGCTGGCCACCGCAGTTACGAATGCGAACGGGGTTTACAGCTTCAACGGTTTGCTGGCCGGCACATACTGTGTGTCCTACAGTGCATTGACGGATGGCAATGACGTTATTCTCCTCCCCGGTGGACCGACTTACCCGCAGCGTGGGGCGGATGGATTTTATCAAACCGTCACCATTACCGAAGGCGAAAACATGACCAACGTCAACTTCGGATTTGCATGGCAGTTTTTCAATTAAACCCCACGATTTAGTGATCTGAAATAAACGAAGGAAGCGCCGAACAGAAGGCGCTTCCTTCCTTTTCTGTAATTTATGAGCCGACTCTCAATTCGATAGACGCTGTATGAACGCAGAAAAACCAATTCGGATTTGACGATTTCCCCTTTCTCGTGGTATGATCCGAAAATCCAGTGAGCCGCTCGTGCGCAGGGCGGCTCTGATGCAGGAATCGGAGGAACACAACATCAGCGCATCAGAATTTCGAATTAACGAACACATTCGCGCGCGTGAAGTACGTCTCATCGGTCCCGATGGCAAGAACGTTGGCGTCGTTTCCATTCGTGAAGCGCTCGATATTGCCAGGGAAGCCGATCTCGACTTGGTTGAAGTTGCACCGAACGCCGAACCGCCCGTCTGTCGTGTTCTTAATTACGGGAAATTCCTTTACGAAAAATCGAAAAAGGATCGTGAAGCGCGTAAGGCACAAACCAAGGTAGAAATCAAGGAAATTCGACTGCGCCCAAAGACATCCCCGCATCATCGCGGCTTTAAAGTGCGCAACGCAAGGCGCTGGTTGTCCGAAGGCAAGAAAGTGAGAGTCCGCATTCGATTTCGCGGCCGGGAAATCACCTACCCCGAAATCGCGATCGAAGACTTGAAGCAGATTGCCGAGGAGCTTTCCGATGTCAGCACGATCGAAATGATGCCCGACATGGAAGGCCGTACGATGCTGATGATGTTGGCGCCGCTGAAGAGCAAGTAAGCGCAGTAGAATTCTCGACAACCGATGGAAATTCTACCCCGCGGACTGAACGTCGTCCGCGGGGCTGTCTCGAAGGAGAGGTACAGTGGGACGGAAGGGTAAATTCAAACTCAAGACGCACAAGGCGACCGCCAAGCGGTTCCGCCAGACCAGCAAAGGGAAAATCGTTCGCACGGTCAGCGGTAAAGGCCATCTGCGCCGCAATACGCCAAAGCGGACCAAGCGCATGTTTTCCAAAATGGTGCCGGTCAAAAGCAAGAAACTCTCGAAACGGGTTCGTCGTTTGGCCCCGTATCTGAGTAAATACAAGGCCAACCCGAACGCTCGAACGGGACAATCATCGTAACCGCGGGTAACTGAGTTGCGGCCGTTGGGCGTACCAAACGGATGCAGTTCTCCGCATCGGCGCCCAGGGGTTCGCAGGAGCGAAGACCATGACCAGAGTTAAGGGCGGCATCGTCACACGCCGCCGGCACAAGAAAGTACTCAATCTCACCCAGGGGATGTACGGCACACGCAACAACCTATTTCGACGCGCAAACGAGGCAATGCTCAAGAGCCTGTGGTATGCCTATCGCGACCGTCGCACAAGGAAGCGCGATTTGCGCCGCCTCTGGATCGCACGCATCAATGCCGCCGCACGACAAAACGGCACGACCTACAGCCGTTTGATCCATGACATGAAGCAGCGCGAAATTCGCCTCAATCGAAAGATGCTCGCAGATTTGGCCGTGCGCGATCCCAATGCGTTTACATCGATCGTTGAAGCCGCGTCAAAATAAATTCAAATTCGAGAACAAATGCAGCAGGACGCATCGGCGTCCTGCTGTTCGTTTAAAATTTCAATCCCCCTCGATTGCTCTTGACCCGATTTAATTTTCTAAATAACGTTTATTCTTCAATTGGCACGAGCGGGACCAGTTCCAATTCTTCCAAATCGGGCTCGTCCAGACCTGCCGGCTGAAGTACAAAGATGTATGTGCAATTGAGAACACCCGGGATGTCCGCCAGTGCGCCACCTTCTGGGACGTTCAGAACATACGCATCGCCACTTTCGCGGTGCACGAAAACATGATCGATCTCGGGAGCGGAACTCGGACGTGGCAACGCGAAACCACTCGATAATTGGCAATCGCCTGTCAGATTAAAATTGAACCTCTCCAATTTCACGTGCAGATATACGGCCTCATTTTGACAGCTCCCCGAAATTTCGGCTCGGATGGAATAAATCCCTTTGTAATTTGTGATCGGGCAGGAGGAGTTGTTACTATTGAGCCGCCCCGACATTGTTAACGATATCTCTTGATCGAGCTCGGCCTCCACTTCTCCATCATCTTTGATGAGCAGGACAAATGGCTTGAAATCCGATGTTTCCTCAAGGTAGAGTTCCTCCGAGGCTGTGCTCATCTTGAGAACACAGGTATGATCGTACCAGAGGTTGTAATACCTCGAATAGTCCGGACAAGACTCACCGGGGCCTGTGATCAAACCCGATCCAATCTCATCATCACTGCTGATATCGATCTCATCCAGACTCATATCTTCTTCCGAGTCGGCTTCTCCAAGATACAAGTCTTCTTCGAGCACATCTCCAGTGTTCTGTTCGTCCGCTTCCTGTTCGAGGGACTCCCCCCAACCCATCAAGCCACAGGAAGCGATCAGAACACATACAATACCGATCGTAAAGCCCTTTGCCATCACTCCACAACGATCGTTTAACTGGTTGGCGCGCATTTTCCACATCCTTTCCCACCAATCGGATGATCGCCTTCGTCCCCGCAAGGTAAATTCGTATGTATGCTCATATCTGACACGTCACCGAAAATCGATTTGTGACACGAAATACAAGACCTGCTTGGATGTTGTGAAGTGAACCGCTTCAGCTGTCTTTGTGGAGGGATGATCAGCGGCTTTTGACTTTGCAATCCACCACCAGCATACAATAACCCAGAATGAAATTCATAACGCATCATGTTCGAAGTTGTTAATCTCAAGAGAAACTCATGTGTTGTTAATTCTGATGCTACAATCAATGAGAATTAATGTCGAGGAAGAAGTCTATGTCCGATTTGGTCGCCGAGCACGAATTTCCCACGGGCCAGACCCTGAGTCTTTTCTACGGAGACCTGACCGAGGAGAAGGTAGACGCCATTGTCAACGCTGCCAATGCTCACCTTCTCCACGCGGGTGGTTTGGCGGCCGCAATCGTTCGCAGAGGGGGAAGGAGTATCCAGGAAGAAAGCGATGGCTGGGTGCGAGAACATGGTCCTGTTTCCCACGCTCGGCCGGCGCTGACGGGAGCCGGATCGCTGCCCTGTCGATATGTAGTCCATGCCGTCGGACCCAGATGGGGGGAAGGCGACGAGGACGCCAAACTGCGAACCGCGGTCAGGGCTGCATTATCCCTGGCAGATCGACGGGGATTCAAGAATGTAGCATTGCCGGCCATCTCCACCGGCATATTCGGATTCCCGAAGGCGCGCGCTGCGGATGTGATCTTGGACGCCATTGCCGATTTCTGTGCCGAACATCCGGACGCGTCTTTGAAAGACATACGCATAATCCTGATCGACGCCCCCACTGTGCGCGTGTTTATCGCGGCATTCGCCTCACGTTGGCCGAACAGCGTCGTGGAGCCATGATCACTTCCATCAACAACCCGCGCGTGAAACTGCTGCGCCGGCTTCAAAATCACCGCGGGATCCGCGAAAAGGAAGGGGTTTTTATCATCGAAGGTACGCGTCTGATAAGCGAGGCAATTTCAGCGCAAGCGCCTATCCGGGCGGCGTTTCACACGGATCATCTCGACGAGAACGGGCGCGGTTTGATCCACAACATGCAGCGCCTGGGCGCGGAGATTTTCGCCGTCTCGGATGAAATCATGTCGGCCTGCTCGGATACCGTTGCACCGCAGGGAATCCTGGCCGTCCTGTCGATTCCGGAGCGTCCGATTCCCAGGGACGTCAACCTGGCATTGATACTCGATCGCATTACGGATCCGGGCAATCTGGGCACGATATTGCGCACGGCACTCGCAACTGGTGTGGATGCCGTACTGCTGACTGAAGGCACGGTCGATGCCTACAATCCGAAAGTGGTGCGAAGCGCCATGGGCGCTCATTTTCACCTGCCCATCGTGCGCTCATCCGTCGAAGAATTAGCGCAATATATGGCAGGCCTGCAGCTATACATGGCAGATGTCCGTGCGCAGCGTTCGTACCTCGAGGTGGATTGGCGGGAGCCGGCGGGATTGATCATCGGATCGGAAGCGAACGGGGTGCAGCCGGCTGTCGAAAAGATCGCCGCGCATCGAGTCCGCGTTCCCATGCCGGGTAAGACGGAATCGTTAAATGCGGCCGTTACGACGGCCGTCATTCTCTACGAAATCATACGTCAGCGAGGAGTAAGATGAAAATACGCGCCCTGACGGGCTTTTTGGATCCCGGCTATCCGGTCGAACCCAAACGGATCGAAACCATCGCAGCCTGCCTGCAGACCTGCAAAGAGATGCTGCAAGATTCTGGCTACGAGGTACAAACGCTGCGCATCGCCGCGCCTCCACCGGCAGAGATGGAACAGCCTGTTCCACCGGGTGAGCGCGCCAACTTTGCCCGCCAACTGGAAGCCGAGAGTTTTGTCAACGCCATCGATTATGCTTCGATCGGACCGGCGCTGCCGGATGAACTCGACGGCTACGCCTTCATCCCCAACGTGCTCGGTGCGACGGAAATCGTCTTCGCATCGGGTTTGTTTGCCGATCCTGAAAACGGCGTTTCCCTCCCCGCCGCGCGAGCGTGCGCGCGTGCCATACAGGAGACATCGCTGTTGACAGACGACGGTTTCTCGAATTTACGTTTTGCCGCCTTGGCCAACGTTGCGCCCGGGACTCCGTTCTTCCCGGCCGCGTACCATCGGGGTGGAAACATGACCGTCGCCATCGCCACCGAGGCGGCCGATCTGGCAGTGGAATCCTTAAAAGAAGCCCGTTCCTTGTCCCATGCCCGCCGGCGTCTTGTCGGCGCGATCGAAACGCACGCCGCCTCGATACAAAGTATCGCCCAGAGAGCGGCCGTTAAACACGAAACACAATTCCTGGGAATCGATTTTTCCATGGCGCCGTACCCCGAGGAGGCCCGCTCGATCGGGAGTGCACTCGAGGCTCTGGGCATTCCCACGGTTGGCTTGAGCGGCACGGCTGCAGGCGTGGCTTTTCTGGCCGACTGTCTGGACCGGGCGCAATTCGTTCGTACAGGCTTCTGCGGCATGTTCATGCCGGTGTTGGAGGATTATGTCCTGGCGGGGTCTGCGGCGAAAAAGGCGCTCAGCGTCAATGCCTTGCTGCTTTATGCCACGCTGTGCGGCACAGGATTGGACACCATACCGCTTCCGGGCGACGTTACGGCGGAAGCCATGACGGCCGTTTTGCTCGACATCGGGGCGGTCTCGTTGCGGCACAACAAGCCGCTCACGGCCCGGCTCATGCCCATTCCCGAAAGCCAGCCGGGCGACGAAATCCACTTCGACTTTCCCTACTTCGCCGACAGCCGGGTGATGAATCTGGCGGCCAGGCCGTTGGAGGGGTTGCTCGCCGGTCCGGAGGTGCTTTATCTGGGACCTCACCTTTCGTGAGCCTTGCTCTTGTCGATCGTCCGAGGGTTCGTTAGAATGTGGTATCTTTCTTCACGAGTGTTAATTTGGATTCGAAGCCAGGGAGACACAGATCGTGATCCCTGGTTTCTTCAATCCCCCACTACGTCGTTATCCTGATCTGTTGAATGATGAAACTCCTGGAAACATTAAACTCGCAACAGCGTCAAGCGGTCACTGCAGATCAGGGCCCGGTTCTTGTCCTGGCGGGGCCTGGCTCGGGGAAGACGCGCGTATTGACGCATCGCATCGCTTATCTCGTTAGCCACGTCGGTGTATCACCGGGCCACATCATGGCTGTGACTTTCACCAACAAGGCGGCGCGCGAAATGGCGAAGCGCGTGGCGCAGCTGCTCGATGAATCCAGCAGCAAACGCGGCGCCGTGCAAACGGGCGTCAGTCTGGGGACCTTCCATTCCCTGTGCGCTCGCATGCTGCGCCGCGAAGCGGACCGTTTGCCCTTCACGCGGGACTACGTGATTTACGATGACGCCGACCAGCAGGCTCTGATCCGCAACGCCTTCAAGGAACTAAACATCGATCCCAAGCAGATCTCCCCGCGAAAGATCCTCAGCAGCATCTCGCGGGCGAAGAACGAACTTATCGAGCTCGAAGATTTTTCGGCCGACAGTTACAATGCGGAGGTCACGCGGCGGGTCTATGAGCGTTATCAGGAACAGCTGCGCGTCAACAATGCACTCGATTTCGACGATTTACTGCTATTCGCCGTGCTGCTGCTGCGCGGAAACGATGACCTGCGCCTGCATTACCAGCAGCGCTACCAACACATTCTGGTCGACGAATTCCAGGATACGAACACCGCCCAGTATGTGCTCCTGCGCCTCCTCGCGGGAGACCGGCCGGACCTCTTCGTCGTCGGCGATCCCGACCAGTCCATCTACCGCTGGCGTGGTGCGGATTACCGCAACGTGAATCGTTTTCGCAAGGATTACCCCGATGCCCAAGTCATCCTGCTGGAGCAGAACTACCGCTCGACGCAGACCATACTCGACGCAGCGATGGCGGTCATCGATCGCAATCCCAATCGTCAGCCCAAGCGCCTTTTCACCGACCGGGGAGAGGGGGCGAAGATCACGCTGCATGAAGCGTATGATGAAAACGACGAGGCAAGCTACATCGTAGAAACCATCGCCGGTTTGACGTTGTTGGAAGATATCGAACCCGGGGATTGCGCTGTGATGTATCGCACGAACGCACAATCCCGGGTGCTGGAAGAGGCGTTTCTGAAGGCCGGGCTTGCCTACCGGCTCGTCGGCGCCCAGCGGTTCTACGGCCGGCGGGAAATCAAGGACGTCGTCGCCTATCTGCGTTTGATCCACAATCCGCGCGATCAGGTCGCGCTGCTGCGAGTGATCAACGTTCCGCCCCGCGGCATCGGGGCGAGGACCATCGAAACGTTGCTCGAAACGGCCGAGACTCAGCATCTTACCCCGTGTGAGATCATCTTGGCTTTGGCAGACCAGACCATGCCTGAGGCGGAAGCGGCTTTTTCGGGGCGTACGAGGCAGGCCCTGTCTGAATTCGGAAGAATGTTAAAGGGCTGGCTCGAGCAGCGCGATAAGCTGGGCATCGATGCCTTGATCGATCGAGTGTTGCAAGATACCGGATATCGGGACTTCATCGATGATGGCACGGAAGAGGGAGATGAGCGCTGGGCGAATGTCCTGGAGTTGCGTGCTGCAGCGCAGGAATTCGCACAAATGGGATTGACCACCTTCCTCGAACACGTTGCCCTGGTCTCGGATCAAGACACTCTGACGGAAGGGTTGAACGCCCCTACGCTGCTCACGCTGCACGCCGCCAAGGGACTCGAATTTCCCGTCGTGTTCATCATTGGACTGGACAATGGGGTGCTGCCCCACCAGCGATCCTTCAACGATCCGGAGGCGATGGCAGAGGAGCGCCGGCTCTTTTACGTAGGCATCACGCGAGCCCAGGATCGACTTTTTCTGCTGCGCGCCTTCCGACGTCGTCAGGCCGGCGTTTCCACGCTCAGCGATGCTTCGCCGTTTCTCGACGATCTCCCCCCCGATCGACTCGATGGGATTCACCCCAATCGACATGCCTGGGATCAAGTTTCTTTTCAACGCCAGACTCGTTGGGAAGATGCGGCACCGCCTCGGACTCAAGCGCGCTATCAGGCAGGCATGCGCGTCGTACACCCCCGATTTGGAGAAGGGATCGTTCTGTCCACGGAAATCGAATTCGATGACGAGGAGGTGACCATCGTTTTCGACGACGGTGAGACGAAGCACCTGGTCGCTTCGTTGGCCAATCTGAAAATCCTGGCGGAATGATCGGATGCGGTAATTCCCTGCTGTGAGCATAGAATATCGCGAGGCAGTACGGACGCCCGCCAGCAACGGCTGAAATGCCGTTATAATATCGCCGGTAAGATATCCAAAATCAGGTTGATGAAGATGAACATATTCCTCACGGGCGGCGCCGGCTACATCGGATCGGCTGCGGCTCAGATATTGCTGGAGAACGGCCATCAGGTCACGGTGTACGACTCGCTCGTAAAGGGATACCGCGCGGCGGTCCCTGAGAGCGCGCGTTTTGTCCACGCCGACCTGGCGGATCGGGATAGGCTGGACACCGAATTGTCGGCTGAAAATTACGACGCCGTGATGCATTTCGCCGCCTTCATCGAAGCCGGGGAAAGCATGCGATTTCCGGGAAAATTTTTCTACAACAACGTTTCGCTGTCGATCGATCTCATCGACGCCTGTTTCAAGGCCGGCGTGCGGCGTTTCGTGCTTTCCTCCACGGCCGCCGTTTACGCCTCCAGCGACGAACCGCTTTTGGAAGATTCCGCCATCGGACCGGTCAACGCCTATGGTCAGACCAAGCTGATGATCGAGCAGACACTGGAATGGTACCGCCGCATCCACGGCCTGCACTACAGTGCGCTGCGCTACTTCAACGCCGCCGGCGCGCTGCCCGAGCGAGGGGAGGCGCACCAGCCCGAATCCCATCTCATCCCGCTCGTGCTTCAAGTCGCACTCGGGCAGCGTAAAGAAGCCCAAATCTACGGCAGCGATTACCCCACACCGGACGGAACGGCGATCCGCGATTACATCCATATCCTGGACTTGATTGGCGCCCACATACTGGCGCTCGACGCACTTCAAGACCACGATCGTTTGATCTATAACCTGGGCAACGGCGCGGGATATTCGGTGCGGGAGGTGATCGAGACCGCTCGCCAGGTGACGAGTCATCCGATTCCAGCCGTGGAATCACCCCGCCGACCCGGTGATGCACCGCGCCTTGTGGCTTGTGCCGATAAGATCGTGCGCGAATTGGGATGGAAACCACAGTTCACCGAACTGGAGCAGATCATCGCCAGCGCCTGGGAGTGGCATCGAACGCATCCCCAGGGATACGCCTGAGATGAGCGCGTGTGGGAGAACGGGATGGCACAAGAATTCTGAACTGCCGTACGTTCAAGCGGCGTGCGATGATTTTTACACGCTCATGCCGCACAAAGCCCGTTTCGCTGGATGATCTGCGGCCATGCCGCAACCCCGTGCTATAATCGCCCGAATACCCATATCCAAATCTTTCGAGGAGTAATTTTTCCATGACCTATGAGTTATTCAAAGTTCCCAATGATGGAGCGAAGATCTCCATATCCAATGGTGTACTCGATGTGCCCAATAATCCAATTCTGCCCTTCATTGAGGGCGACGGACCCGGCCCGGATATCTGGCGCGCCTCGGTGCGTGTCCTGGACGCCGCTGTGGAAAAGGCTTACGGCGGTGAGCGCCGCATCGCCTGGATGGAAGTCTTCGCCGGCGGAAAAGCCTACGATCAATACGGCGAATGGCTTCCACAGGAGACGGTGAAAGCTTTCGACGAATTTCTCGTGGGGATCAAAGGCCCGTTGACTACGCCCGTCGGCGGCGGCATTCGCTCGCTCAACGTGGCGCTGCGCAAGGCCCTCGATCTCTACGTATGCCTGCGTCCGGTGCGGTATTTCGAAGGAGTCCCCTCACCGGTCAAGAACCCACAGTTCGTCGACATGGTCATCTTCCGCGAGAACACGGAGGACATCTACACCGGAATCGAATTCGAACAGGGCAGCGCAGAAAATAAAGCGTTCAAAAAACTGCTCAAGGAAAACTTTCCCGAGGAGTACGCCAAGATGCGTTTCCCGGAAACCTCCGGCATCGGTCTGAAACCCGTTTCCAGGCAGGGCAGCGAGCGGCTGGTCCGCGCGGCCATCCGTTATGCGCTGGACAACGAACGACGTTCGGTGACCCTGGTGCACAAGGGTAATATCATGAAGTTCACGGAAGGGGCGTTCCGCAGTTGGGGATACGCACTGGCGGAGCGGGAATTCAGCGACAGCGTGTATACCTGGTCGCAGTGGGATCGCACCAAAGCGGAAAAGGGGGAAGAGGCAGCAAACGCGGAACAGAAGGCGGCCCTGGACGCGGGACGTATGCTCGTCAAGGACGCCATCGCCGACATTGCCTTTCAGCAAACCATCACCCGCGCGCGTGAATTCGACGTGATCGCAACGATGAACCTCAACGGCGACTACCTTTCAGATGCCCTTGCGGCGCAGGTCGGTGGAATCGGCATCGCCCCGGGCGGCAATATCAACTACGAAAGCGGCCACGCGATCTTCGAGGCCACCCACGGTACTGCCCCGAAATATGCAAACCTGGACCAGGTCAATCCGGGGTCGGTGATCCTCAGCGGCGAAATGATGCTGCGTTATATGGGTTGGAACGAAGCTGCGGACTGTATCGTGCGCGGCATGCAAGGCGCTATCGCGGCCAAGACCGTGACCTACGATTTCCATCGTCTCATGTCGGGTGCGACGAAGTTGAAGTGCTCCGAATTCGGCAGTGCGGTGATCGAGCACATGGGGAATTAAACAACCATGGAGTCGATCAAAGCGCGCGCGTTGGAGGTATGCCAACGTCTCCTGGATGCGTACGGCCAGCCCGAATGGCGCAATCCATTGCCAGCTTTGGACGAATTGGTTTCCACGATCCTTTCCCAGAACACAAACGATGTCAATCGCGACCGTGCTTTCGCATCGCTACAGGCTGCTTTTCCCACTTGGGAAGCGGTGCGGGATGCCGATCCCGATTTGGTGATTGCAGCCATTCGCACTGCAGGGCTGGCGAATCAGAAAGGCCCCCGCATTCAACGCGTGCTGCAGCAGATCACGCAGGAACGCGGCGAACTCGATCTCGAATTCCTGCGTGATTGGCCTGCCGATGAGGTTTTTAATTGGCTGACCCGCTTCAAAGGCGTGGGTCCAAAAACGGCATCGATCGTGATGCTCTTTTCGTTGGACAAACCTGCCTTTCCGGTGGACACACACGTGTATCGGGTCACCGGAAGGCTCGGCATTCGAGCAGAAGGAACGAGCGAAGCAAAAGCGCACCGGACCCTGGCGAAAATTTTCCCGGAGGACCAGTACTACGCTGTGCACCTTAATCTGATCCGGCACGGCAGAGAGGTGTGTCACGCGAGAAATCCGGAATGCGAGCGCTGCGTCTTGAAGGACATCTGTGTGTACTATCTTCAACTCGTCGCGAAGTGAACCGGTTGAGCCTGAAACCCGGGTTGAATGAATCAATCAACGCGCAGCAGGAGGAACGAATTCAACTGCAGCGGCCCAAGGATCGCCGGGGGTCATGACGAAAAATCTGCGTTGGTATGACTGCTTCACCATAAATATCTACTGGGTCGGACTGACCACGATCACGAGCACCCTTACCCCCTTGATCGGGCCACTGCTCGTGCAGCGCTTTGTCGGCGAGGCTGTCAAAGGTTCGTTTCTGGGAAGCATCCGCCTGTGGACTTTGATGGTCGCACTTCTTTCCCAGGCATTCATGGGAATGTTGTCCGACCGCAGCACATTTCGCTGGGGACGCCGCAGGCCGTTCATCCTTTTGGGGACGATGGTGGATCTTGTATTTCTGGGACTGATCGCCTTTTCCGCCGGCCTCGAGGGTATGACGGGCTATTGGGTTCTTTTCGCGAGCGCCACGCTGCTTTCCATCTCCTCCAACACCGCATACAGTGCGCAGCAAGCGCTCATACCCGACCTCGTGCCGCAGCATCATCGCGGGCGATTCTCGGCGGTCAAGGTCATCTTCGAATTGCCCATCCCCATCATCCTGGTTGCGTTTACCGTCGGAAGATTGATTGCAGCGGGAAGATTGGTGACGGGAATCGCCGTAACGTGTGGCATCCTCTTTCTCAGTATGCTGATAGCGATGTTCGTGCGCGAAAAGCCATCGGAAGCTGCGCCAAGCAAAGGGGATTGGGCACCATTTCTCCGCCTGGTTTTCATGACGGTGATTTTCACGGGCATTATCCTGGGCGTCGGAGAACTTGTGAAACGCATGGCGGTGGTTCTCGAGGCGATCCCTTCGGCAGCGATGCTGCTTGCGTATCTGGGCGTACTCGGGCTCGCGGCCGTGGTGATCGTCATCGGTTTGGGCGTATGGATCAGTGTACGCATCGCAGTCGGCGAGGCGATCCGGGAGCGGAAAGAATTCTTCTGGTGGATCGTAAATCGTCTCACTTATCTGGTGCCGGCGTCGAACCTGGCGGCCTTCGCGGTTTACTTCCTGCAAGGGCGTTTTGGCTTCACCAACGAAGAGGCTGCGGTGCCGGCCAGCCAGTTGATCGTGGTCGTAGGCCTGTTTTTGCTGCTCGTGGCGCTTCCAAGCGGATGGCTTGCTGACCGCTACGGCCGCAAGCGGATATTGATCGCCAGCAGTCTGATCTCGGCCGTCGGAACCCTGGTCACCTTGCTGTCTCCCAACCTGACCGTTCTGTTCATTGGTGCGAGCCTGATCGGCGGTGGGACCGGCTTGTTTTACAGCGCCAATTGGGCGTTGGGCACGGATCTGGTTCCGAAAGACGAAGCCGGCAGGTACCTGGGAATCGCAAACCTGGCCGGCGCCGGCGCGGGTGCCGTAGGAGCGTACATCGGCGGTCCCATCGCTGATTCCATAACCCGAGCCGTTCCGCAGACCCCCGGTCTTGGATACGTCTTGTTGTTTGCCGTTTTTGCGATCCTCTTCCTGCTTTCATCCATTGCGTTGATCAAAATTCCGGAGCCCCGGAGATGCCCGGTCGAGACCGGCTTGTCGCGCAGTACGATTTGACGAGAGATAAACTGGATGTACAATCGAAACAGCGATCGTTGATCGTCAATCGGAAACGATCGAGGACCTGAGGGAAGGTGAGTATGTCCAACGAAGAGAAGATCGGCAAGGTGACACATTATTTTGGAAAGATCGATGTAGCCGTCTTGAAGATCGAAAAAGGAATCAAGCTCGGGGAGAAGCTGCATTTCGTCGGAACGCATACCGACTTTTCCCAAGAAATCAAATCCTTGCAGATCGAACACGAAGACGTCTCGGAAGCTGATGCGGGATCTGATGTGGCGATGAAGGTCAAGGACCGCGTTCGCGACGGAGATACTGTGTATCGCCTCGCGGACGAAGATTAGTTGACTGCGCTGGATTCGTTCAAAATTCAAGTCGGAGCTTCAGCGCCGCGAGGTGCGCAGATCGAACGGCAAGCTATGGACCTACGTTGTCAACGGCAGCGCCATCGTGATCGTACATCCGTGGCCGACCCCCTCGCTTTCCGCCCAGATACGACCATGATGCGCTTCGACGATCGCTTTGGCGATGGCCAGGCCCAGCCCTAAACCTTCGTAGCGCCGTTTCATGTGATCGTCCACCTGATAGAACCCGATGAAAATCCGGTCGAGTTGTTCCGCAGGGATGCCGATGCCGTTATCGTTGACCTCGATCCACGCTTCGCGCCCCTTTCTTTCCAACATGAGCTGAATATGACCATCGGCGGGCGTGAAGCGCATCGAGTTGTTCAATACGTTGACCAAAGCCAGGGTAAGCTTCCTTTCGTCGGCAAGAATTTCGATCGGCGTTTCGGGCAGTTGAAGTGTGAACGTCTGGCCTTTGGTTTCGACCAAGCCGATCACCTCGTCGTGTGCGGTTTGAACAATCTTCTGTAACGACGTTTCAGTGGTTTCCATTTCTGCCGAACCCGCCTGCAGCATGTTCATGTTCGTCATTGCTTCGATTAATGCGCGCATGCGCAGCGCGGAGGACAGGACGGCGTCGGCGTGTTCCGAGGCTTTCGTATCCGTGCCCTCCTTCAGCAGTGCGGCGTATCCCATGATCAATCCCAACGGCGTACGCAGTTCGTGCGAAGCGATGGCGATGAAATCGCTTTTCAAGCGGTCGAGTTCTCCCAATTCATCGTAGGCGCGCTTGAGTGCCTCGACCAGGTGTGCGTTGTTGAGCGCAACGGCGGCCTGGGAAGCGATGTTGGATAGGGTTTGCAGATCCATCTCATCGAAACGCCCGTGCCGTTTGTTGAGCGCCTCCAGTACCCCCGTCACTTTATCTCGAATGCGCAAGGGAACCGCGATGAGCGAACGGACCTCGAGGTCGATCGTCTCACTTACGTTGCTGAAGTGCCGCGAATCACCTTCGACCTCGTTGATGATCAAGGGCTCGTCATCCCGAAAAACCGTACCGGCGATCGATCCTTCAAGCGGTACGGGAATCTTGCGCAGTTCGCTCGGATCCGAGCCGGTCGCGGCGACGAAGCAAAGTTCGTGCGTCTTCTCATCCGCAAGAAGGATCGAAGCCTCTTCGCTTTCGAGTAAGTCGGCAGCGGATTCTGTGATGAACTGCAGCAGTCGATCGAGATCCAGCGTTGAATTTAGCGTGACGCTGATCTCGACCAGACGAGAGAGGCGGATCACCATGCGGCGTAGATCTTCGATATCGAACGATGGAACGGTTTCGTCCATGATTCAAGTTTATGCCAGATGGGTTGCCTTGTCCATGCGGCATTGTCCCGTATGTGCGTTCGTTGTATACTTCCTCACGGTTTCGATCGAATTCCAAGGATGAATTGCAGATGAAAGTCTCTTGTCTACAAGAAAATTTGGCCAGCGGGTTGAGCACCGTTGCGCGTGCGGTTGCCCAACGCAGCACGCTGCCCGTTCTGGGGAACGTGCTTGTCGCCGCCGAAGACGGCCGTCTTCGGCTCTCAGCCACCAACCTCGAGATGGGAATTACCTGCTGGATTGGGGCGAAGGTCGAAGAAGATGGTTCGACAACCATTCCGGCGCGAACGTTTGTCGACCTGGTGAACACGTTTCCCACGGATAAGGTCGAAATGGAACTGGACACCCGCACGCAAACGATCAACGTGCGGTGCGGGGTTTTCAACAATGAGATCAAGTGCATCGATGCTCAAGAGTTCCCCCCATTGCCGCCATCCGATCTGGATGACGGGCTGGAACTCAACATCGAAGACTTGCGCGAGATCATCCGCCAGGTCATTTTTGCTGCGTCCGCCGATGATGCACGACCGGTGCTAACTGGCGTTCTCGTCGAAATAGACGGCGACAAGATGACGATGGCGGCCGCGGATGGATTCCGCCTCTCTGTACGAAAGGCGCAGCTTTCATCACCGGCGAGCGGCCCCTTGAAAGCCATCATTCCTGCTCGCGCGTTGGCAGAACTGGCCCGCGTGATCTCGGAGGACGACGAAATTGTGACCATGCATCTTCCTCCCAATCGCGGTCAGGTGATCTTTCGCAGCACGAACGCCGAACTTGTCTCGCAGCTCATCGAAGGCACGTTCCCGGATTTCCAGGGCATCATCCCCACGAGTCACACGACCCGGAGTGTACTGCCCACGGGTGCATTCCTGAAAGCCTGCAAGGCGGCCGATATATTTGCCCGTGAAGCGGCGCATTCTGCGCGTTTGCGGATCACGCCGGGAAGTGAGCTCGAACCGGGCGTCGTCGAAGTGTCGGCGACCGCCGCGGAGACCGGGTCAAACGAAAGCATCGTCGATGCTACGATTGAGGGTGAGCCGATCGAAATCGCCTTTAATGTACGTTTCCTGGCTGAGGCGCTGAACGTCATCGAAGCGCCCAACGTCGCTCTTGAAACCACCGGAGCTTCTTCCCCGGGTGTACTTCGCCCCGTCGACCAGACCGACTTCATCCATGTGATCATGCCCATGCATCTCGGTCGCTGAAAATCGTATCGAAGGGGGAAGCCGCAGATTTAGATTGACGACCCATCTCCCCTTCNNNNGGAGATGGGTCGTTAATCTAAATCTGTGGCTTCCCCCGTTAATTCTCCACTCGAAAACGCGAATCGCAGTTGAGTGCATTTAGGTGATTTGAGGGACCAAGAGCCACGAGCAAACATGGACGGAAAAGGAGACTCCAGGGGATGAGCAAACGCCAGAGATCGCTGATCATCGCCTTGGCCAGTGTTGCGCTCGTCATTGCGGTTGGGGGTGGGTACTACGTCTTGTGGGACTCGGGCATCATCGGCTCCACGTCGAACACAACTCCCACAGGATCGGAGGGGGCGCAGCCCGAACCGACAAGTACATCCGCTGGTTCGAGCGTCGATTTGCCCCCTGCGTGGACTCCAACGCCGTTTGGTTTTTCAGAAATCGATGTTGCCCAATGGGGCCTCCAGCTTCCGGATTTCCCCCTCGGATTCGAGAAAGAACCGATGGATGAAACGGGGATTCCGCCGGGTCTTGCGAACGGAATTGAGGACGCCACGCTCGTTAAGCGTTTCGCATTTTCTGAAGAGGGCGACTCTCCTCAATTGCTCATCGGCTTCACGCTGTATATTCCAAGTAAAAGCGGACAAGCAAAATTCGATGAACTAATATCAAACCCCGAGTTCATCGTTGACGATATCCTCTCCTCGTTTGATCACAACGGGATATTGGAACAAGATGAAATCTATGGCTTGGAGGGGATCGGGGACTACTCCTACGGACTGACCTGTGTTCTGGACATGGAAGCCGTAGAAATGCGCGTGGACGGCCTCGGCTTCCGCAGGGACATCGCCGGTGCGCTTTTGTTTGTCCTTCACATCGACGGATATCCGCTGGAAATCTCCGTTCAAGACCTGGCCGAGATTTTAGACCAGCGGATCATCCCCACATTGCCGAGCAATCCGTAGGTCCGATCCGTTTTTGGTGAAACGCGACCAACTCGTGTTCCGGCATCTGGATGCAGAAACACGCACTCGGCGTTTGCGCGGCTTACCCGGGGTTCGATATGATTGATTTTCAAGGGCAAAACGGTCGATGCATCATTCCGGTCAGGATCGAGGTGGCTTCGGTATGACAAGGGGACAGATAACGATACTCGCCGTTTTGGCTGTGCTTAGCCTCGTGGTAGTTATTGGCGGGGGATATTATGTGCTTGCCGATTCCGGTATCATCGGAGCCAATGAAAACGAAGTTGTCGCTCGGCCCCCGACAACCAGAACTCCGATCCCCTCCGATGAATCTTCACCCACATCGGCTCCCGATAAAACAGCCGGCAAGCTTCTTCCACCCACGTGGACTCCTACCCCGTTTGGTCTCTCAGAAATCGATTACGCACAATGGTCACTACGGCTTTCGGATCTGCCGGAGGGATTCAAGATATCACCCGTTGAAGCGTTCGATTCAGAATCTGGCCTCATCGGCGAGGATGGTCGAGGCACAATGGTTAATTCGTTTGCCTTCACGAAAGAGGGCGACGACTCCCAATTTGTCTTCGGCATCACAGGCCTGATCCTGGAGCACGAGCAGCAGGAATTCGACGCACAGATCTCCCGGCCGGAAATGTCGGTCGAGGAGGTCGTCAATTCCCTGGATCACAACGGTATTTTGGAGCAAGAGGAAATCGGCGGTTTGGAAGATCTCGGGGATGTTGCCGTTGGCTATCATTATCTCCTGGACATGGAAGGTATCGAACTGCGTTTGAACGTCATCGTTTTCCGCAGGGACATTGCCGGGGTAATGATGTTCACGGGTTACGTAGACGGCTATCCGGAGGCGGCTTCTGTTCGAGAGCTTGCATATACGTTGGATCAACGCATTCTTCCGACGTTGCCAAAAATCCTTAGCCGGGTATTACTTGTGGGTGCAGGATTTCGTTCTGCACAGGCAGCCTGTCGTAATGGCGTGCAACCGGTGTATGATTAACACATTCTACGGTCGCTTATCCTGGGACTACCGTTGATGAGAAATCAAGACATGCGCAATTTCAGTCAGGGACGAAGCCGCTTCGGTATGACGGGCAAACAAATTGCGTTTCTGGCCGTTTTGGCCGTACTCACCTTCAGCGTCATCATTGGGGGTGGATACTACGTTCTCAGCGATTCGGGACTCATCGGCGGCGCGGAGACCAGACTTGTGGGGCAATCTCCAGCGACGCCGACGATGACTTCTACGAGCAAACCCTCGCCGTCTCCGAGCGTGACCCCCGAAACGGTGGAAAGCAACCTGCTGCCCGCCACATGGACTCCAACGCCAACGTTGACCGAAGTGCCCATCGATACCGCTTCCTGGACATTGGAACGGGATGATTTGACGGCCGATTTCGAGGCGACTACCCTGGAAGAGCTGGGCATTGTATCGGACAATCTTCTCTTTGAGGGGGAGTATCCTCTGATCAATATTTTTAGTTTCATCGACTCCAACGAAGAGTTCGAAGGAATCTACGGCTGGACGTTCCTGATCGAAGACGAGTCGGATCAAGCCGCCTTCGATTCCGATATCCGGGAGATGGATCTTTTTACGGAGCAAATGATCGAAGATCTCAGTGTGGAAGAGGTGATCGATCAACAAGAATTAGGAATGCCGGCGGATCTGGGCGATTTTTCACGGGCAATTACCGTCGTTGCGAAGATCGAAGATGTGGATTTTCGATTCGATATGGTTCTGTTCCGCCGTGATGCCGCGGGAGTGTACTGTGTCACTATTTATCTGGACGGAGAAATCGCCGTCATGCCCATTCAAGATGTAGCGTTGAAGATCGACGCCCATATCCAAGAATCGTATCCCTAGAGATGTAAGGACGTAACGCCAATCATCGATTGTCTCGGCGTTCGTGGCTTCACTTCCACCAGGATGAGGGGCGCTCGTCTGATTTCCAGCCGTGTTCACCGATCAGTGGAACAAATGAGACCGGAACGACGTGTTCGCGTTTGAACTGTCCTCCGAGTCTCTGCCAGCACTCGAGAATTTGTCCGGTTTGGCCGCCAACGGGCAGCACCAACCTGCCTCCGTCGTCCAACTGCTCTTTCAGTGGATCCGGCACGTCCGGTGCCGCCGCGGTCACGATAATTCCACCATATGGTGCGTGCTCAGGTAAACCGCAGGATCCATCGGCAACGATCACTTCCACGTTGTCGAGCGCAAGAGAGTGCAGCGTTTGTCGGGCTTTATTGGCCAATTCTTCGATGCGTTCCAGGGAATATACCTTTTTGGCCAAGTGCGCGAGGACTGCTGCCTGATAGCCGGACCCCGTTCCGACTTCGAGGACGGTTTCGGAGCCGGTAAGCTCGAGCAGTTCACTCATCAACGCAACGATGTATGGCTGAGATATCGTCTGGCGGCATCCGATCGGCAGGGGTGCATCTGCGTAAGCCACTTCACGATTTTCGTCGGGAACAAAGAGGTGTCGGGGAACTTTGAGCATGGCGTCGAGAACGCGGGCATCAGATATGCCTCGATTGCGTAGCTGCCGCTCTACCATGCGCTCGCGCGCTTCTCGAATCTGCTCTTCTTTCATCATCCCCCTCGATTATACAATTCCGAAGAATGAGAGAGAAGTGCAGCGCCTACGCTGGAACGTGGCCGAGGTGGACAGGAAAGTCGTGTCGTTTCAAACGGTGCGTTGTTCCTTCCATACATCGGCTTCGTTGTGATATCCGGCCTGCTCCCAGAAACCGAGGCGATCGGAGGCCATAAACTCCAGGCCCCTCAACCATTTTCCACCTTTCCACAGGTAAAGATCTTTCAAGTCCTTGCGCCCTGGAATCGACCCGACGACGCCCCTCAGAGGATAACCATGACCCGGCTCGATGGGCGCTTCGTCGAATTGTATGGCCAAAAGGAAATTATCGGCCAGCGCGACTTCAATGGGTATGTTTACTGTGAATCCGTTCTCACAATGCTGCATAACGTATCGGGCCGAAGGTTTTAGATCGATGAAGCCGGCGTTAACGATAGATTTCAAGGCCACGCCTTCCCAGAGTGTGTCGAATTTGCTCCATCTCGTGACGCAGTGCAAGTCCAGTGTGACTTTCGTGCGAGGTAGTTCCTGGAATTCTGTCCAGGTCCAGGATTTTGGTTGTTCGACTTCGCCCCAGATGCGGAAGGTCCACGCCTGGGGAGCGAAGGAAGGAACGGAGCCGTAATGCAAAACCGGAAACTTCAGCGTCGCAGATTGGCCGGGTGGTAGGCGGCCAGCTTTACGCATCTCGGTTTCCAGTTCGCGGCGATCATCCCGTGAAGTTAACATAAATGTGCTGCCTCCGGCACTGATTTAAACCACGGCTGCCAAGTCCCAGAATACGATTGTAGCAGTATCCATAGTATCACAGACTCAGAAGCGAAGCCCCCGGATCTCGTTGTAAGTAAGCGAATGGAAGATGGGAATGGGTCGCTTTGCGTTATTTCGAACCATCTAGCATGGCCTCTGCGTGGTTCATTCCACTTCGGTGGACTTGGGTATAGAGCGAAACGATGTCCGCTGTTTGTTCGCTGGACGGCGATTCCTATCCGGCATGGGACAGAATGGCTTTGCGCATGGCGCGGATGTGGTCGGCGGTGCTTCCGCAACATGCACCGATTATCCGCGCACCAAGGGCGGAAACCCTTAAGGCATGCTCGGCCATGATCTCCGGCGAGGCGTCGTAGGTTGTTTTACCTTCATGAAGTCGCGGCATCCCCGCATTGGATTTGGCCACTAAAATTTTGGAGGGCGCAGCGGCGTGCATCTTGGCGATCACAACTTCGATCTCCTCCGGTCCGTTGCCGCAATTTGCGCCGATGGCTGACAGGTTGAAGTCTGCCAGATTCGCGACAGCGTCTTCGGGGGAAACCCCCATCGATGTATGGCCGTGCGTATCGAAGGTCATCGTGGCGACGAGTGGGAGGTCGGTGCCTGCTTGAATGCAACCCCGCAGGGCGGCGTGTACTTCCTGTAAATCCGACATCGTCTCGATCCAGAGTACGTCGACGCCTCCGTCGATCAATCCCGATGCCTGCTCCGTAAAAATCGTCTCCGCCTCAGTGGGTGACAGGTCACCCAGCGGTTCCATCAATCTACCGGTCGGACCGAGGGAACCACCAACGAGGATGGGCTCTTCTGCGGCATCCGCTTCACCGCGTGCGATTTTTGCGGCCGCCCGATTTATTTCCCGCGTTCTTTCCGCCAATTTATGTCGCCCGAGGCGGGCGCGATTTCCGCCGAACGAGTTGGTCAGAATGATCTGTGCACCGGCATCGATGTAACCTCGGTGGATCTTCGCGATCCTATCTGGGTGCTCGAGATTCCACATTTCAGGCGCGGTTCCCCGGTCGAGTCCCAATGAAAAGAGCGTGGTGCCCATGCCCCCGTCTGCAAGGACCACGCCTTCTCCACTCATGAGATCGTCCCAAGCAGTCATCATTCTCGATTCCTTTCAGCGGCACACGGTAGAAGTCGAAAGCACGCGCTCGTCGGGAAGGATCATTCTGCTCTTTGGTAACGCAGGATCAAAGCAAGCCCGCCCAGGATGAGGATAGCAGGCCAGAAGAAATGGCTGATCGTAGCGAACACCGCCGGGCTTATCTCTTCGAGCAGGAATATACCGCCAAACACAACCAGCGTTCCACCGAGGATCAATGCTATCTGATCGCCTGATGTGCGCGCTGCGCCGCTGATTTGATTTTGGATCGAATGTGCCTTCTCCGATTTCACCAACTCCTCATCCGAAGGGAGTACGATCAAAAGCACCAGATAGAGGATCGCGCCCACACCCTGCGCAAACAGCAGCAGCACGAATACCAGGCGGATCAATGTCGAGTCGATGTTGAAATATGCGCCCAATCCGCCGCACACTCCCGCGATCATTTTATCGGTGCTGCTGCGTCTCATCCTTTTCGTTTCCATGGTAACGCTCTCCACAACCTTCTGCTAGGAACATCGCCGACGACCAGCCGGCGGCTGCCTTCCGAGATCGAATGAAGTCAACGCACACTCATGGCCATCGGAAGATACTTTGGAGTAAATAGAGTGCACCGGCAGCGATCAGCACAATGGGCCACACAGGAGCCTGAAAATCGTTGGCGCCGAAAATGGAACCGAATATCGCCACACACAACATGCTGATCTTGATCAAATTCAACCCTTCGCGGAGCGCCTGTCTAAATCCCGTACCGAGCAATCCGGAGAGAATGACACCGATTCCCACGAAACCCGGTATCAGGGCCCAGGCGTAGGACCAGCTCGCCCAATTGTTGGTTACGTTTTGCCAATACAGTAAGGCACCAATCCCACCCACGATGCAGGCGGGCACCGCCATCGCCGGTACGCCGATCATTAAACCCATGATCAACAACAGCAGTCCGACGCCGATGATAATCGTGGGCCAATTACGGCCTGGATCCAGCCATTCATACCAATTTGGAGACAACTGGCCAACCAAAAATGCGATCCCGAGTAAAATCAACACCAATCCCGCACCGAGATTAGAGCGTCGCTTTTTATCCATGCAAACCTCCTGATGTTCTTTAACATAATATACGGCAGATTGGCTCCGGCGTCGCGCGTTTTTCCGGGTTATCAGCACTTGTTCGGGAACGTCTGCTGATTTTACGTTATCTATGCAATTATTTCGAATCGAGGACGGTCATCAATTCGCGGCTATCGTCGCAGATGTTTTGAAGGTGCGGTCGGATCTGGATGGAGGCGATGGGGTTAGGCCCTATGCCGTCAGGTTAGTGGCTATCCCAGGGGTTCTCGAAAGTCGAAGATCCCATCTCGTATCGCCCACATCCGTCCACATGCTGCACACCGAATTCCCTCGTCGTTCGATTGCATATCGTTCGATTCACAAGCGGGGCACTTCCAAAAATTTTCTCTTACGGATTTTTGCGACTCGGCGATCGATCTGCAGCGTACGAACATACTCGGCGATAACTGCCAGCATGCACCGGTCCACTGCAGTGCCGAATCAAGCGTTACCAGAAGATCGAGTGGCGCGAGTCGTTTCAGGATGGCAATTCGAAAGTGGGAAACCGATAATTGACGTTCGAGCTTGAAGCCCGCCTCATCCAACCACTTGCGCACGGTTTTGGGATGGAAGTCGAAATTCAATTCGGCGAATTCGACGGGTTCAGGGTCGAATGGACTCCAGGATTGCCGCCTCAGAAGCCAGCGGATTATCGCCTTTATGTTCCGCTTATTCGCATATTCCAGCACGAAAACACTCTGAGGTTTGAGCGCAACTCGTATTTGACGCAGGGCTGCGAAGGGATCGGCCATGTGATGCAGGGTGCGGATCATCGTGGCGCCGTCGAAAACAGACTCGGCAAAGGGCAGGTGATACACGTCTCCTGCCACGTAGCAATAACGCGAACTGTCACCGAGGCGGCGGCGGGCTTGCTGCAGCTGCGAATACGAATAATCAAGAAGAACGATTCTTTGAAAGCCCGAGTAGCGCGGTGTGTTCCGCCCTGCACCTGCACCCACCTCGAGCAGCAAGTTGCCCTCAGCCGGCAGTAAACGTCGCAATGCGACGGCTTCGACACGATCCTCGTAGACACGATCGGCGTTTTCCCAGAAACGTGTCTGGTAATCGGATCCTTCGTAATCGCAGACGGGCGGGCGGTCCTTTTGCATTCCACATCACCATAGAAAAACCGGGGCATGTCGCCGCCGGTGTTTGCTGATCGTTTCGATTGTACCCTCAAGTTGCGCTGCATGGGAAGGAAGAACGTTTCAACCCGCAGTTCGAACGCGCATTCGTCTGCAGTTAATTCCGTTCCATGCAATCCAAACAGAGAAAAGGCGCATCAGCGGATGCGTGGCTTTCAGGAATGCATCCGGGTTTTGTTATTGGTCTTCGAATCGGGATTCGTCGATCAGGCGCTCCCGCTTGGTTTTATCGTCCTGCGGCTCGATGCGCCCTTGTTTACGATCGGCCTGGTACCGGGCTTCCGCCTGCGTCAACTCGGAGGGCGTCGCCCGGCGAACGAGTCCCAACTTTCCACAGTGCGGGCAGCGCTCGAGTTTTCCGAAAAACACGTTGAGCGAAAAGACGTGGCGGCTGAAAGGCAGGCCGCAGCGAGAGCACACCGCACCGCCGGCAGCGCCGTATTCTCCGAGGTGAAATTCCTTCTTGCGACCGAAAAGAGAAGAAGCCAAAACACCGGCGACGCCAATTACGACAATTAGAATAAACAAAGGAATAATAATCACCGAGGCCGATTTCCAGCCCTGCTCGGCGCTGACGAACTCGAAGCGCAAAACCTTACTCTGCAGCGACGCGCCGCCGGCCGTCGAACCGACGGCCTGGATGGTGTGGACTCCGAGGCTGTAATCCGAAGTATGGAATTTGAATTCGAAGGGGGAATCGGCATCATGAAATACCAACGTATCGTCGATCATGAAATCCACGCTGCGGAGATCGGCCGGACCCGAGGCCGAGAGCGTGAAGCTGCCCTGGATCTGTCCGCCCATACTGAAGCCGAAATCTCTGCGCAGATTCAAGGTGAGCGAACCGGTTTCGTCCTGTGCCGAAGCAAAGCGAAGCGGAACGAGAAGTGCCAAAAGCAAGAGAATGATCGATGTGCGTCGAGTCGTATTTTTCATGAGGTTATTTCCAACGCGTGAGAATCGTCTCACGCTGAAAGAGATGTGTGGCCAGAGCCACCAATCCGGCGTCTATCACCAGAAGGACGGCGGCCATCCAGAGGATCAGACGGTCGTTGATGAAGAACAGTCCGGTGATTTGGCCGAAGAAGACTCCCAATAGCGGCAGGATGACCAGCATCGAGAGCTGCTCGGCGACCCGGGGATCGTTGGCTCTCGAAGAGACCATCACCGCCACGCTGACTGCAGCAATCGACAACAGCGGGCCTACGACGAAAATCGCCGTCAGCCAGAGCACATCCGCCAATCGACTCAACACGACGGGACTGGCCGAGAGCATGCGTGCCCCTACTGCGAAGATTATAAATCCAAGCCACGTCGCGCCAATCGCAGGTAGAATGGCCGCCAGGCCTTTGCCGGCCAGCAGTTCTACCGTGGTTATCGGTGTGGCCAGGACCGGCTCCAGTGTTCGTGTGGATTTCTCACCGACGATGCTGTACGAGGCAATCGTAACGGGAATGGCCAAGGGCATGATCATGAAAAGCAGCATGAATTGGCTGATGATGAAATATTGGCTGCATTCTGCGGCGTTCATCTGATCACCGCATAATTGTGTGAATCCGCTGGGCATGTCCGCAGACGAAAGACCGCTGACATCCGCCGAACTGCGGGTCGCGTAGAGCATGATCAACGGGAGCGCGGTGAAAATGATGGGCAGGAAGGCAACAGTGAAGAGCACAAAGCGGTTCTTGAACACCTCCGCCCATTCTTTGCGAACGATAATCCAAACCTTGTTCATCCATCACCTCTGTCGTCGGTATGCGACGCGTTTTTGCATTCCGTTACTTCGAATCGTCGGCGTCATGATCCTGCGGATTGACCAGCCGTAAATACACATCTTCGAGCGACCGCCGCAGCTCGCCGACGAATTGAATATCGGCGCCCATTTCGACCAATGCCCGAACGATGGCGGGATTGTTTTCCTCGGGTTCGTCGAGGCCAACCACCAATTTCCCGTCCATCGTTTCCACGGAGCGCACGAATGGAAAGTTCTCGATCCGTTCGACGAAACCCGGATGGATGCCGCGCAGATGGAAAACCACCGTGCGGGCGTAGACGGAACGCCGCAGCGCGGAAGGTGTATCGAGCGCCAGAATATGTTGGTTGAAAACCGCGATGCGATCGCACAATCGATCCGCTTCATCCAGATTGTGCGTGCACATGAAGATCGTACGCCCTTCGCTGCGAAGTTCGGCGATGAAATCCCGCACCAGGCGCGCTGCTTCCGGATCGAGGCCGCTGGTCGGCTCGTCGAGGAACAAAATCTGAGGCTCGTGCAGCAGGGCCCGGGCGATGGCCAACTTTTGGCGCATACCTTTCGAAAACTGGGCAACCGCTTCCTGGCGTCGATCCCACAATTCCAGCATGCGCAGATAGCGTTCGACCTGCCCGGGAACGTCTTCGACTTCGTAGAGACGGGCGAAGAAATCCAGATTGCGCTCGGCGCTGAGGCGATCGTACAATCCCGGCGATTCGGTCAGGATGCCCACCACTCTGCGGATCTGGGTATCCTCCTTGCCGAGTTCGAAGCCTGCTACCACCGCGCTTCCGGATGTGGGGGCGATCAACGCTGTCAACATGCGGATCGTCGTCGTTTTCCCGGCGCCGTTCGGACCCAGAAAGCCGAACACCTCACCGGAGTTCACCTCCAGGCTCAATCGATCCACGGCAACGACGTCGTTAAACTGCTTGGTCAATGAATCGGTTTTTATCATCTTCTCAACCTGTCAGACCACACATGCGTTTCGGAATACTTTCCCCTTATCGCGTCCTGTAGGAGAACCCACGAAATGCGCTGGAGGTCTTCTGATGATGTAGGATTACACAAATCGGCTATCGTCAACCTGTTCTGCCGTTATGTCATCGGCGTCCGCCGCCGGGATCGATTTTGCGGGTGGAGGCGGTTCGACCGATGGTTCGGCGTCCGGTTCTATGGATTCCACGTTGATATCGCGTAATTTAAATATTATCACCAAGCTGGCGATCGCGGTTAATGCGACGAGCCCTTCCGCCGCGTAGGCGTTCCACGTGCGAAACGCAAACACCGAAAGTGCGTCGACCAGCGTGTGCCAGAGCACGCCGGCAACGCCCCAGCGTACCTGCTTGTGGGTGAACGCCTGCAGCATGAGCACGGCCAGGCTGATCTGAATCGTCAGGGCGAAACAGCGTTCGACGGCACCGAGCAGTGAGGCGTACCAGGGCATGCTCCAGTATGCCTCGAGCTGCGCCGCCGTATCTGCAACCTGATCTGCGGGTACGAGGGATGAGAGATCCACACCTCGCAGTGCGATGGCCTGGATCAATCCATATGTCGCCAGGCCACCCAGGATGATCGCCTCAGCGCCGCCATGCCCCAAACCGAACATCAAGGCTTCCCGCCATGAACGCTCTTTTCGCAGCCAGAAGCGGTAGACGAGATACCTGGCGCCTTCCTCGAAAACGCCGGCTGAAAGTCCCAAGATGAGGGCGGCTCCAACCAGCGGGAACCCCGTTTGCTGCACGGAAAAACCGAGTCGATCGAGAATCCCGGGCAAAACGAACGAATTGAATGGAAGATGCCCGGTCTGGCTGGCGACGAACGTCACCGCACCGACCAGGAACAGCCGCCATTCAACACGGAGGCGCTTGACGAAGAGGACTCCCAATAAAATGGGTAGTCCGATCATTACGAGTGCGTTGAGTGAGTGAATAAACACGTCCATTGATCGCTCCCAGATCGGCAGCTTCAGCCTACGGTTCACCCGCGACGGCGTGAGCAGCCGGGTAGTCCACGGGCGTTACGGCTTCGACGTTTCACGTGAAACATTACCCGCTACGGCCAGACTCGTTTTCGCTCGCGCGAACGGGATTGGGAGGGCCGTCGAAATACGACCATCAACTGATTGCTGTTGGAAGAACGATGCAGAATCTCCATGGGTTCCCAGTCCTCTTCGGCGGCCTGGTTGAGTAAATCTGCCAATTCTTCCGGTCTTGTGCCGCGTAACGAGCCTCCCAACACCTCGACGATGTATTCCCACTGTGCGCTCACTTTTTCCGCTCCTGTGCACCCCGGCTTTCCGCCAGGCCGATTTCGGCGAGCGAGGTTACGCCCGCAATGGCGCCCAGATTCATCGTCTCGACGGCGCTGGAGGGAACGATCACCAGCGCGCCCTGCTGCTTCAAGCCTTCGAAGAGCATGTTCATTGCCCGCAGGTGCAGTGCGGTCGGATTGTCCTTATACGCCAGCGAAGCGTCGGCAAACGATTGGGCGATCTGCAGCTCGGATTCGCCCAGGATGACACGCGCCTGCCGTTCTCGCTCGGCTTGCGCCTGGCGGCTCATGGTATCTTCCAAATCTTGCGGAATGACGACGTCCCGGATTTCTACGGATTGAACGGTGATTCCCCACGGCGTCGTCCTTTCGTCGATGATTTTCTGCAGTTCCTTGTCCATGCGCGCCCTGCCGACCAGGATGTCCGCCAGATTCATCTGACCGAGCACTTCCCGCAGGGCGGTTTGCGCGGCCCAGGCGATCGCCATCTGGTAGTCTTCCACCTCGAGGGCAGCTTTCTCGGCGTCCCAGACCATCCAGAACAGTACCGCATCGACGTCGACAGGAACGGTGTCCTTGGTGAGCGTTTTCTCGGCGCTGAACGGGGTGACCATCACGCGGTGATCGATCCATGCGGACGCTCGATCGATGATGGGGACGATGAGAAACAATCCCGGCCCGCGCAATCCCACGAATCGTCCAAAACGCAGCACGACGGCTTTTTCCCATTGATCGGCCACTTTCACCCCGAATAAAAGGTACAGGCCGATAAGATTGATCCCCACCAGAATGGCCGTGACTGTCCAGTCCGGAGCGCTGATCTTACGCATCAACTGTGCCAGCAAAATGGAGATAACCAGCAGTAGTAGATCCAATGCCACTGCAACTGTAGGAACATGGATGATGTTCCTCTGCTGCATTCCTCCCTCTTTCCTTCGGGAAATTTGTGATGCTTTTTGTATCATCTCACACCTTCCTTGGTCCTTTAAGGACTTGCTATCCAATGTTAGAGTTCGTCCGGTGGCGAACCTTCTTCTTGCCAGTGTGCAAGCAGATTTTCCACGATCTCTTCTACTTCCTCGGGTTCGAAACCCAGTCGATGCGCCTCATACAGATACGAGCGAGTCATCGCATCGAGTGCGGCGTTCCGCATTCGTTTTGCATCCTCCGGAAGGGGTGGTTCGAGGACGAAAGTGCCCCGTCCCTGCTGCGTCGAAATCACGCCCGCCTCGTCCAGGATGCGATACGCACGGGCCACTGTGTTGAAGTTCACCCGCAGATCCGTAGCCAACTGCCGCACCGTCGGCAGCTGCTGCCCCGGCTTGAGGGCCTCAGTGCCGACCAGGTGTTTGATGCGTTCTACGATCTGAACGTAGATCGGCGTGTGGCTGCGGAAATCGAGTTCTAGAAACATCGTCTGCATTGTACCAATTGTCTCATTGTACTAATTGTACTAGTTATGACGGCGTTGTCAAGCGCTAGCGAGGTAAGTAGACCGGGCATTTCTTGCAGCGGTGCTGGGTTTGTTGACTTGCGCGTGGAGATAGGTTTCATTGCCGATGAATCCGTCAGCGTGGTAAAATCGCAGTGAGGGCCGAAAATGTCCTCGTAGGAGGAAAGTGTGGAGAAGCAAGTCAGTACTTTTGCCGTGAAAAAAGGCCTGGCGCAGATGCTCAAAGGCGGCGTGATCATGGATGTGGTCACCGCGGAGCACGCTCGCATCGCCGAGGATGCAGGCGCCGTTGCCGTGATGGCGTTGGAGCGCGTGCCTGCGGACATTCGGGCCCAGGGCGGGGTGGCCCGCATGAGCGACCCGAAACTCATCCTCGAAATCATGGAGGCCGTAACCATACCCGTGATGGCCAAATGCCGTATCGGCCATTTCGTGGAAGCACAAATCCTCGAGGCGCTCGGCGTGGATTACGTTGACGAATCAGAGGTGCTCACACCGGCAGACGAGGCGAACCACATCGATAAACATCCCTTCAAGATTCCCTTCGTGTGTGGTTGCCGCAACCTGGGCGAAGCGCTACGACGTATTGGAGAAGGCGCCGCCATGATTCGCACGAAAGGCGAAGCCGGAACCGGCGACATCGTGGAAGCCGTGCGCCACGCAAGGTCCGTGCTTGGTGATATCCGGCGCCTGGAAAACATGCCAGATGAAGAACTGATGGCCTTTGCCAAAACGATCGGTGCTCCATATAACCTGGTCAATGAAACCAAAGAGCTTGGACGCCTGCCCGTGGTCAACTTCGCCGCCGGCGGGATCGCCACACCGGCCGATGCTGCGCTGATGATGCAGCTCGGTGTGGACGGCGTCTTCGTTGGTTCGGGCATCTTCAAATCCGGAGATCCTGCGGCGCGCGCCAAGGCGATCGTTGAGGCGACGACCCACTATCGCGATCCCAAAATTCTCGCCGAAGTGAGTCGCGGTCTCGGCGAGGCCATGGTCGGCATCGGCGTGAGCGAGCTTCCCGAAGCGGAGCGACTGGCGGTACGCGGTTGGTAACTCCCACGGCCCGTAAACCTCGCACACAAGATGAGCGAGCAGATATCCGGCGCAGTGACCGGGCGGTTTTCGATGATGCCGACATTGCCGAAATGCTGAGCGAAGGACAGGTCGCATTCGTGGCGACTTGCTCCAACGATCAGCCCTACGTCCTTCCCAATCTGTACTGGTTTGATGCCGATCGACGAGCCCTCTACTTCCACACCGCCGCCGAGGGCCGCACGCGCGAGAATGTGGAATCCAATCCCAAGGTCAGTGCCAGTGTGGCGACGATGGGGAAATTGCTCCCTGCTGAAACCGCGTACGAATTCAGTGTCGCCTACGATAGCGTCTGTGTCTTCGGAGAGGCCAGAATTGTCGAGGACGAAGAGGAAGCTCGATTCGCACTGCAAGGCCTTCTGGATAAGTATTTTCCGGATCACGTTTCCGGAGAAGACTATCGTCCCATCACCCGCAACGAAATCAAACGCACCACAGTCTTTGCCATCGAGATCGAATCTTGGAGTGGAAAGCGGAAAGTTGCAGATTCGTGAAGATCGGCGTTCTTGCGCTTCAAGGAGATTTCGCGGAACACATCGTGATGCTCCGCAGAATCGGCGTGGAAACCGTCGAAGTTCGCCTGCCGGAACAACTCGAAGAGATCGATGGTCTCATCATCCCCGGCGGCGAATCCACCACCATCGGGAAATTGGCGACTCAGTATAAAATAATGGCTCCCATCAAGCGCTTCGGAAAGAGGCACGCAATTTGGGGGACTTGTGCCGGCGCAATCTTGCTTGCGAGTGAGGTCCAGCGAAAGCAGCCGCTGTTGAAGTTGATGGACATTTCCATTGAACGCAACGCCTTCGGCAGACAGGTCGACAGTTTCGAAAGCGATATTTACGTCCCCGCGTTGGAATCCCCGCAGGAACCTTTTCCGGCCGTCTTCATCCGTGCACCGATCATCAAACAGACGGGGAAGGCCGTCGAGGTGCTTGCACGCTTACCGGCAGATAACGGCTCACCTGAAATCATCGTCGCCGCACAGCAGGACCGTTTGCTCGCTACCAGCTTCCATCCCGAACTCACACACGACGATCGCTTCCATCGCTATTTTCTGAATCTCGTGGAAGGATGAATTGCTCATGATTCGGCCCATGGATTGGCGAGACCTGGCAATGCTGCATCGACTGCGCAGTCGTGGTTTGTGCCTTGACTCCCAGCTCGACAGCACGCGAGGCCCGGATGCTTTTCATGATGCGCTGCTGGATCCTTTTTCGCGCAGCAGAAACACGTGTACTTTAATTGCCCGTTCGGATGACGCCATCGCCGTGGGTCAATTCACGCGCCAGATCCGTCACGTGTTCGCGCGTCTCACATTTCTCGGTCCGGTTGAAGCACTCTCCTTGTCCCCGGGTTTGAATCTCGTCGACGCGCTGAGTCAAGCCGCCGGATCGCATAACATCCATCACCTGATTGCCGAAATCGACGAGCACAGCCCCGCCTTCGAGCTCTTGCGCAGAGCGGGGTTCGCCGTCTATGCCCGGCAGAGAATCTGGCAGCATTCCCTTCCGCTTTCAATCGACCCGGAGAGAATCAACGTGGATTGGCGTCTCGAAGCGGCAACCGACGTAGCGGCGATTCGTAGCCTGTACCAAAATCTGGTGCCGGGGTTGGTTCAGCAGGTGGAAGCCCCGCCGTCGTCGAACGACCGCAGCCTGGTCCACTGGCGGCAGGAAGAGCTTCTCGGATATCTGGAAATGGAAGACGGCCCCCGAGGTCTCTGGGTCCAAGCTTACATTCATCCTGCGGTCGAACGTACGGATGACCTGTTGATCAGTTTCCTGAAACATGTGAATACGAGCACGCAAAAACCGCTTTATTTCTGCGTGCGTTCATACCAGGCTGGCTTGAGCCGCATCCTCCAGGATCTCGGTTTTGTTCCTCGAAGCGATCAAGCGGTCATGGTGAAGCGTCTGACCGTCGCGATGCGGGATCGGGTCTCTGCTGCGTTGCCCGCCATCGAAGGAACGCAGCCCGAACCAACCGCACCGATTACGCAATCCCCCTCTACGGCTCAGGCGGTTGCGGAAAGTCCGATTCAAAATCACCTCGACTCGAATGTTATTCACCCCTGAGTTCACTGCGAGCCAGGCCAGAACAATTCATTAATGCGCCCATCTCCGTCATGGATAGCGGGAATGTACTTCAACCGTATAATATCCTCGGCGTCGATGGAAAAATTTCGTACGACGATCGATCTGTATCAATATGTCGTCTAGAGCGCAGCGCGCGATTCGAGCCGTTTGGCGTACACCATCACGTTTTTCGGGATCCAGGTTTCTTCGAGAAAACGTGATGACTTTCGTGATTCTACTTTTGGCCCTGTTCCCGCCGATTCTGGTCGTGCTCGATCGCTGGCTGGATGTCCAGTGGATAAGAACCCAATTTCTACCGGCGTGGTGCTACCCGACGGAGTACTGTAATGCCGTCCTCCCGGCTTACTTCGTGATCATCCTTCCCGGCGTGCTGCTCCTTCTGCTCTTGTTCGTCCTGCGCAGCGACGATATCCGCACTTACCTATCTGTTCGAGACCCCTTTCTCGGCCGGACCGATCAGCGACCATCTCTGCGACAACGGCGCGCCGGCAATTTTCTCATCATGATCTCCATCGTTTGGCTCGGATGGCGCATCCTGAATGTTTGGACTCGAATTTCCTTGCCGGGCCGGGAATATCTTTGTGCCTATCTCTTGTTGCTGTGTGGATGGCTGTTGCGAGAGGTTCCGCTTGCCCGAATCGCCGCTGGTTGGAAAGAGAGGCGCAGCAGATTCGGTTTTCTGCTGATCAATCATCTTTCCCTGCTCGGAGTTCTGGCGAGTGTTTTCACGTCCGGCAAATACTGGCAGATATTTCTCCTCGTGTTTGCTCTGAGCCTCATCGCGTATCGGAACGCATTGCGGCGCGTTCCGGTCAGTTATTGGATATTTACGCTGGCGTTGATTGTCTTCACGCCGGGTATCAACCATTGGGGTTTTTCGATCGTTGGCGACGAATACGCTTTCTTTCGCTACGCCCAAAACATCGTCCAAGCACAGAGCATATCCAATATTGGGGATCACCTTTTCTTCGGCCAGGGGGTATATCAGACGCATCCCTACTTTTCTTCTTTGATTCAAGCCGCGTTCATGAAAATATTCGGTGTGAACAACTTCGGCTGGCGTTTCAGCAACATCTATCTTTCAGCGGTGGCGATTGGTCTCTTGCATTCTGTTTTCCGGGGATTCCTGCGCGAACGGGTTGCCGACTTTGCCGCTCTATTCCTGGCTTTCTCGCAGTACTTGATCTCGTTCGGAAAGATCGGCTACAACAATCTGCAAGCTTTCTTCCTTCTCGCAGTCGTGCTCTATTTCGCCCGCAAAACGATCGCGCACAGGAGAGCGTACGATTTCGCCTTGTTGGGCGCCGCGTGCGGCCTATGTTTCTATGTCTATCCCGCGGCATTGTTCGTGCCTCCACTCGCTCTTTTTCTTTTACTGCTGTACGATCCGCCGGTTACGCGCGGCGCAATTCGAAATTGGGCCATTTTCTCGTTTTGTTTACTCGTTTTGCTTCTCCCCCTTTTTTCTCAACAAGTTTACTGGTTGAATAAAATTCCGGGCACTTTTTTGAACACGCCGGAATTGAGTCGGAGCCCATCGAGCATTGCCTATCACCTTTCCAGCAATCTGCTCTCCGCGACTTTTTCTTTCCTTTACGCGCCGCAAGAAACACACTTCGTTGCCGCTTCATATATCGATCCGTTATCTGCCGCATTGGCGCTGATTGGTTTCTCGCTGCTGCTGTCGAAATTCCGCACTCAAAAATTCGCAGCCTTTTTCGTCACCGGGTTTGCTTTCTTGTTGTTCTTTCTCGGTGCGACGCACGATCGCAGCGTTCCTTCGACCACACGAATGTTCCTTTTGCTGCCCTGGTTTGCTGTGTCATCTGCGATTGGAATGACGTGGATCATTCGTCGATCGCGATGTCTACCCTCGCAACGAACGGTCACGTCCGTCGTCGCCGGAATGATTATGGTCGGCTGTCTCGGTTTAAATCTCTACCAGGCGTTTCCCCTGGCGGAGAAACGAATGTCAGATCGCTATCATTCATTCCAGGTCCTGTTCCTGCGAGATGCGGCACGGTTGCTCACGCCCGGGAACGATGTGGACCCGCAGATTACGATATTGAATCGGCCAGACACGCATCTACTGGAATCGCTGTACGAGCTTCTCGACATCTATCGCATTCCGTATCACCGGGAACAATTGGAAGAAGTGGACGCCGTAACTGTCCTGGAAGACGAAACAAAGTATGACGAATGGCTTCACGATGCGCACAGCTTGATTATAATTACCCCATGGGTATACGGTGAAACCAGGACGTCGATCGAACGTGTTCTCATCCGGGCGGGTAAACAGCCTGAAGAAGTCAAGAATTCCATCGGAGATACCGTTTACGTCGTATGGGAGAATCCAGCGGACTAGTGTGAATCTGGTCCGTCCAGGATGGACGCGTTCAAGTAGCTGAAGTTTATAATAATTACTGAGGTTTCTCATTAAACCAACAAGAACGAACATCGATGCAGAAACGTGTATGAACATGACTGGAAAACGAATTACGGATAATCTGGATGACCTTCTGGCCATCTTACCGCCGGAGATCACGAAAGAGATTCGGAAAATCAATCGTCAGGACGATTTGCTCGAAGTCATCCTGGATCTTGGGCGCGTACCAACGGCGCGTTTCGTCGATGGCGAGGTGACCCTCAGCAATCGGGAAGTCGGGCGCGAAGAGCTGGATTACGTCGTCTCGCGAGTCGGTGGTTTCGACGCCGACAACCGCGGCGGTATCGAACGTACGCTGCACCGAATAGCGGCCATTCGCAACCGGCACGATCAGATCGTGGGATTGACGTGCCGGGTGGGCCGTGCCGTCTACGGCACGATCGACATCATCCAGGATTTCATTCTCGGCGGGAAAAGCGTCCTGTTGGTCGGACGTCCTGCCGTCGGGAAAACGACCATGCTGCGTGAGGCGGCGCGAATCCTGGCCGAGGAGAAGCGGGTCGTTATCGTGGATACTTCGAACGAAATCGCCGGCGACGGTGACGTTCCACATCCGGCCATCGGGCGCGCTCGACGCATGCAGGTGCGCGAACCCACCTTGCAGCATGAGGTGATGATCGAAGCGGTCGAGAATCACAATCCCGAGGTCATCGTGATCGACGAGATCGGGCGGGAGTTGGAGGCCGTAGCGGCGCGCACCATTGCCGAACGCGGGGTGCAGCTAATCGGTACGGCACACGGAAACACGCTGGAAAATCTCCTGCTCAATCCCACCTTGTCCGATCTTGTGGGCGGCATCGAATCGGTCACTCTCTCCGACGAGGAAGCCCGCCGTCGAGGTACGCAGAAAACGGTGCTCGAGCGCCGTGCTGCGCCCACCTTCCCGGTGCTGATCGAAATCCAGGATCGCGAACGGCTGGCGGTTCACCGCGACGTCGCCGCCTCCGTCGACGCCATGCTGCGCGGCCGTCCGCTGACTCCCGAGCTTCGCTACCGGGATGAAAATGGCGAGGTCAAGATCGAAACACCCCCGCAGACGACTTCCTCCCGAGGCCGCGGCCAAGAAGGATACCGGCGTCAGACCGCGCTTCCCTCGGCACCCATGGCTTCCGATAACGGGCTGCCTTATTCCCCCACGCCACCCCGCATGCCCGGTACGGCGCTGGAAACGGTGCGTATCTATGCTTACGGTGTGGCTCGCAATCGTTTGCGCCAGGCGGCCAAACGCCTGCGTGTGCCGGTCGTCCTGGTCAACGATTTGGGGGAATCCGACGTGATGGTGACTTTGCGTTCCTACTACCGGAAACGGCAGAAGGTGATCTCCAACGCCGAGAGCCGCCGTATGCCTATTTACGTCTTGCGGTCGAATACGGTCAATCAGATGGAAAGTTTCCTCGCCGATTTGTTCAACTTGGATGGGCTGTCCTCCGATGATCCGGCTTTGGAAGCGGGTATGGAGGAGGCCCGTCGGGCCGTCCAATCCGTGCTCGACGGCGCCCGTTCGGTGGACCTTTCTCCGGCATCGGCCTACGTTCGCCGACTGCAGCACCAGATGGCCCGGCAGGCCAACCTGGTTTCACATTCCTATGGCAACGAACCGCAACGGCGGGTAAGGATTTATCGCAATTGAGATTATTCATCACGCTGGAAGGACCCGACGGGAGCGGAAAAACCCGCCAAGCCTCATTGCTTGCCGAGCGGCTGCGTACGCTGGGGCATGATGTCCTTCTCACCCGCGAACCCGGTGGGACGGAAATCGGAGAGCAAATCCGGCATGTGTTGATGTCTCTCGATAATACGCTCATGGACCCGCGCACCGAGTTCCTGCTTTTCTCCGCATCCCGGGCACAGCACGTATCCGAACGCATCCGTCCGCATCTCGAAAGCGGGGGGATCGTGATCTGCGATCGGTATTTTGATGCTTCCCTGGCGTATCAAGGTTATGGTCATCAACTGAATCTGGATTCGCTGCGTACGATTACGTCCTTCGCCACGCAAGGCTTGACGCCCGATCTCACGCTGCTGCTCGACCTGCCTGTGGAAAGGGGTTTGCAGCGTAGAGAACAAGGTGGCAACTGGAATCGTCTGGATGCCTACGATCTGGAATTTCATCGCCGGGTGCGGCAGGGATATCTGGCGCTGGCGAAAAGCCAACCCGAGCGCTGGATCGTCATCGATGGGCTGCAGGACGTCGAGCAGGTTCATGCCGAAATCCAACAAGCCGTCGAGACGAAACTGGCTCAATCGACCTCTGCCTGAAGGCGACGCCTTCGGGTTTTTGTATCGTCGTGGAACGCTGGGTGGTTAGATGGTTCCTTTAAGGAGGAACTTTTTCCGGCGTCCCACGCTTCGCAAGCAGGAGATGGGGAGAATCGAAACGCCGGCAGTCCGCTCACCTCATTGATTTAGATATCGAGGTCCGGCATGTCCCTTTCGATCTCCTCCGGACTCTGACCGGCCTCCAATCGATCCACGACTTCGTCGAATTCGCCGGGAATCTCATCCCCCATTTCTTGCCCCATCTTACGCATCATGCGCGCCATCGAGCGGGGATCGTTCTCGTCGAAGTTTCCCCACTCGCTTGGGTCGGCCAACGATTCCAGGCGTGAATCCTCCGAGCGGGCGAATCGCACCCGGTTGATCAGGCGCTGAAGATTTGTTCCGTTGCAGTGTGGACATGAAACTGTGACGCGGCCGTACTCCTCATACGACTGGTACACAGAAATTCGTTTTTCACAATCCATACACAGATATTCATACGTCGGCACGACGGACTCCTTGCGCCGGCCATTCCCCCGGATTCGACCGCAAGAGAACGGCTGTTTCGCAACAACTGCCAAATCGATTATACTGACCCGGATAGGAGTTATCAACGCATGGACGAGCATCTTTTCATCAGAGAGCGATACCCGCTTTTGATCGTAATCTCTGGACCTTCGGGTGTGGGAAAGGATTCGGTGATTCAGCGCTTGAAGGAAATTGGCACCTCCTTTCATTTTGTCGTCACCGCCACAACCCGTCCCAAACGAGCCGACGAAATCGAAGGGTTGGATTATTTCTTTGTCAGCCGTGAGGAATTTACCGAGATGATCGAGCGGGACGAATTGCTCGAACATGCCGTCGTTTACGACGATTACAAGGGCATCCCCAAACAACAAGTGCGTGAAGCGATGCGGAGCGGAAAGGATGTCGTGATGCGTCTCGACGTGCAGGGAGCGGGGACCATCCGAAATCTTTTTCCCGAGGCGTTGCTGATCTTCCTCACGACGCGCACGGAGCAGGAATTACTTCGGCGCCTCGAAGCACGAAAATCCGAAACACCGGACGCGCGTAAGCTGCGCATCGACATGGCCCGCAAGGAAATGACGCAGATCGGGATATTCGATTACGTGGTGGTCAACGCAGAGGGTGAATTGGACGAGGCCGTCGAGACGATTTTGGCGATCATCGAAGCCGAACACCACCGAGTGTATCCGCGACGAGTGCAGCTGTGAACGACGGTATCGACCATACGACTCCGGAAACATACCGGCGGAACGGACTCGTCGATTTCCGCATGATTCTGTCGCGTTTCCCGGTTACGTACGGCACGATCGGCTTCACGGTCGTCGTTTTCATTTTTCAGTGGCTGGGTGCATATATCAACGGCAATGGAGTGGTGTGCGGACAGGGAGACGTAATCTGTCAGGCTGGTGCGAAAATAAACCAGGCTATCACCGCTGGGGAAATATGGCGCTTTGTCTCGCCGATATTCATTCATGTTGATATCTGGCACATCCTGGTCAACATGTATTCCCTTTATGCCGTCGGGCCCTCTGTGGAAATGTTCTACGGAAAGCAACGAACGGCGATCGTATACCTGTTGAGTGGAATTTCTGGAGTTGCCTTCAGCCTCGCCTTCAACTCCTACGTTTCGGTGGGTGCTTCCGGCGCCATTTTTGGGATCGTCGGTGCGCTCGCATTGTTTCTCTTTCGACACCGGCATATTTTCGGAGCCGTTGCCAAGAATCAGCTGCAGCGTATCATTTTCATCATTTTCTTGAATCTGATGTTAGGTACGTCTGCCATGATCGACAACTGGGGGCACATCGGCGGTCTTCTTGGCGGGATATTCATCGGATGGCTCATCGGACCTCAATGGGAAAGAGTCCATACCCTGGAACAACCCAACCGGCTGGTCGATAAGCGGCCCTGGAAGGACGTTAGAGTGAATGCGTTGTTCGCAGTCGCAGTTGTTGTATTCGTCTGTTTCGCGGCGACCTTCAGCCCCTTCAATCAATAGTTTCGGATACACTATATTATTAATGGACGGTCCTCTGCTGCATTTTATTTCGGGGATGCATGCGAATGACGGCGTGGGAGATCCATTTTACGCAAGCTGGTCAAATGGGGAATGCTTGGCTTCATCAACTTTCGGACGATTGAAGGAGCGAGAACAGACGCATTTTTCAGCATGGCATTTCAATGATTATGGAATGAGGGCATCAAACATATGGCAGGTAAAAAGGCCCCTGCATTATTCGACATAACCTTCGTGGGTGCTGGACCCACGGGCTTGTTTGGCGCATTCTATGCCGGCCTGCGCGAGTTGTCCGTGAAAGTCATCGATGCGCTGCCCAAAGCGGGTGGGCAGTTGATTACCCTCTATCCCGAAAAATGGATCTACGATACCCCGGGTTTCTATAAAATTCGGTCGAAAGATCTCGTGGAAAATCTGCTCCAACAGGCTTCACAATGGCAGCCGAAGTTTGTGTTCGACCAGCGGGCATTGAAACTGACACAGGATAGTCATCCCGACGCGGAGCCGGACGAACGGGTTTGGATGATCGAAACCGATAAAGAGCGCCACTACACAAAAACCGTTGTGATTGCCGCCGGGATAGGCGCCTTCGAACCGATCCATTTGAAAAATGAAAGCGTGGATCGTTTTGAAAACAAAGGCGTCACTTACATGGTTCACGATCTCGAAGCGTATACGGGACAGCGCGTTCTCGTCGTCGGCGGCGGTGATAGCGCAGTGGATTGGGCGCTGGCACTCGAACCCATCGCTGAGAAGGTCACGCTAATCCACCGTCGGGACGGTTTCCGTGCTCACGAATCTTCGGTCAACGCACTTTTTGAATCATCGGTCGATGTGCTTGTCTTCCATGAGTTGCGCGAATTGCAGGGAGGCTCCAAATTGGAGCGCGCCGTGATTTTCAACAATCAAAACCAAGAAGAACGCACCCTCGACATCGATTCCGCCGTCCTCGCGCTGGGGTTTAAGGCCGATCTGGGGCCGATTCGCACATGGGGGCTCGAGACCATCGGGCGCCGCTATATCCAGGTGAACAAGCAAATGGAAACGAACTTGCCGGGTGTGTATGCCGCCGGGGACGTGGCCCTGCAGGAGGATCTCGATCCGCTCAACTTGATCGTAATCGGCTATGGTCAGGTGACCGTGGCCGTCAACTACGCCTACACGAAGGTCAAACCGGGCGAGAAGGTCTTCCCCGGCCACTCCAGCGAAAAGCTTTCAAAAAAATCCTGACGACACGCTTCGCAGAAGAGTTTATTCCGGGGCGGGTTTCTCTTCGTCTGCCTCTTCGTGTTTGGCTAGTTTATTGCGCAGGAACGGCAGGCGTAAACGGGGAAAACGGCGCCGATGAGTTTCGGTTTTGGGCGGTGTGGTATCCGTCGCTTTATCCGGGGATTCGTTCCCCGGAATCCGCTTTATCCTCAACCTCGGCATTTTCAATCGTGGAAAACGCCGTCCTTTCGAGGCATCCTTCGGCTTCGGGTTGCGCGGCCAATACAGCAGTAGTCCAAGTAGGCTGATGGCGACTCCGGTCGCCAGTCCGATCACCTGTATGGGACCAAATGCAACGTAGGGAAGATGTTGTGCGCCGAGGCCGATGAAATCGGCAAGCGATGCCGCCGCAGATACGACATATCCGGTGGCGATCAAACGCACCCCGATATCTGCCCGAAGCGACATCGGCCGGTGATTGCGGATGACGCGTACACAGGCGTACGCGCTTGCAAGCAATATTGCCAACCCAACCAGCCAGACGTCCACCTGTATGAAACCGACGACTTCGCTGCGGTTCATGCCGATGAGATCAGGTTGGATGCCGATGATAAAAATCATAAAACCTACGAATACGAGGGTCATCCAGTAACGAGCCCATCGAATCTGGTATGGTTTTAGGGGGGACGATGGCATGTATCAATACTCCAGTGGCGTTCTAGGAAATGTCAGCAAAATGTGCTTCGAAAACATCTCATTCGGCCTCGGGGGAATCTTAATCCTGTGTCGAGGCGAAGTCAATTAACCGCAGTTCTACGCTGCTGTCAAGGTCCGAGGTGCCGCTTCGATTTCCACGTGGCAGATCGGATTTCGGCGGCGACGGACGTTTTCCCCGCGCCTGGCTGCATCCGAATGTATGCCGGGCTCAACGTTGGTGCAGCGTCGACACCAATTCTTTCCAGAAATCATCCTCATCGCCAGGTACGAAGGGCCGGTAAATCGACAGGCGATCGGCAAGGCCTTGATATCTTTGTTTCAACGCCTCTGCCAGGCCGTCCACTGGGGCGGAGATCGCAAAGGTATCGAGCATCTCGTCGTTGATTAAAGCGGGCATCTCGTCCCACGCTTTCTTGCGGGATAATCCTTGCAGTCGATCGGCGATTTCTCCCCAACCGTGCAGCGCCATTACGGGCCGGTACGTGGGTGTGGATGCGTAGAAAGCGATTTGGGATCGCACGAAAGCGCTTTCCTCCGGCTTCGTACTCACCATCACGCTCGTCGTCAGTACGACCTCATTGGCATCCCGCCCCGAGTGCGATGCTCCTCGCTCGATCGCGGGACGAACGACCTCCCGCAGGTAGCGTGCGGAATGATACGGATGGGCGATGAAACCGTCGGCGATTTCCCCCGCCAAATGGCAAAGGCCGACGTTCACCCCTGCGATGTAAATCGGTATATCGGGATGGTCGATCGGTCCCGGGTTGAAAAACGGGGTCATCAGGGTGAGCTTGTAGTGTTCACCGCGAAAGTTCAAACGCTCACCGGTTTGCCAGGTTCTCCACAGGGCTTGAATCGCGTGTACGAATTCTCGCAATCGGCCTACCGGAGAATCCGGCCAGGGCATTCCAAACCGACGTTCAATATGGGGACGCACCTGTGTTCCCAATCCGAGTATAAATCGGCCTCTTGAAGCTCGGGCCAGATCCCAGGCACTGTAACCCACCGTTGCCGGACTGCGTGCGAACGCGATGGCGACTGACGTGCCGAAGAAAAGTGTTTCACTGTGCTCGCTGATTAAGGTCAACGGAAGAAACGGATCGTGTTGCGTTTCGTGGGACCAGAGCGCGTCAAACCCGATGATTTCCGCGGCGCGCACCAGTGCCGGTAGTTGATTCAGATCGCGAGCTTGAATACTGGCGTCGAATTTCATCGTTACTCACTTCCGTTGGGAAACGTGAAGGACTTCGGCCTTCACAATACCGTCAAGCGGTTGGACTGTCTTCGCTATCGGCGATCACAACCAGGTCACGTCGCCGCACAAATCGGGCGGTACGGGTTTCGAACGAAAGGCTTCAAACGCCCCGCGCTCCAAACCGACCGTCGTTGGATCGCCGTGACCGGGATAGAGGATAACACTATCCGGCCACGAAAAGACGGATTCGGAAAGCGATTCAATCGAAGCCGCCAGGGCTTCCGGAGACTCGGTGTGGCCGGGACCTCCCGGAAAAATCGCATCGCCTACGACCGCACGTTTGAGGACGCCGGATTCGATGATCGTGAATCCCACACTTCCCGGCGTATGTCCGGGGATGTGAACGAATTCGATGCGATCACCGCCCAGGTCGATCTGCGCCCCATCGTGAATGGCGAATTCCGCTTCTCGATCCAGAGATTCCGAGTCCGCCGGGTGGATGTAAACCGGGGCGTTCAATGTACGACGCACTTCTTCCAAAGCGGCGATGTGGTCTCGATGTCCGTGGGTGATCAGGATGCACAGGACCTTGATCGATCCGACCCAGCGCAAAATTTCGTCGGCTTGATCGCCGGGATCAATGAGAACTGCTTCGTTGTGTGCAGAGTCGATCAGAAGGTAACAATTCGTTTGGTATTCACCGACGGGTAATTTCCGGATTTCAATCATTTCGCATTCCGTTGATGGGTACCATACAATTGTAGCTTAATTGCTCATTTCGTTTTACCGAAAAATGGTCGTACGACGAACGTCAGATCCAGGCGAGTTCAGGGTAGAAAATACGATTTTTCCAACGGGCGCCGACCCCTTACCAGAGTTGAGTATACACACGGGTTGACTGCTGATAGGATAAATCGTAGCAGGATGCACGCGAGTTCAATCTCATGCGTCGTTCAGGCCGCCGTTGGTTTTCCCAATTGTGTGAACCTTTGGCCCAGCCGACAGCCATGCTGAATACGACCGTCGACGAATGAACACAGCTCCTTGCACAAACTGCTTTTGAAAGGAGATCACACTCATGGAAGACCGCATCATCGGCACGGTTAAGTGGTTCAACAGCGAAAAGGGCTGGGGCTTTATCGAGCGCGAAGATGCGCCGGACGTTTTTGTCCATTACAGCGCCATCCAAGCCGAGGGCTTCAAGACACTCATGCAGGGCCAGCAAGTTGAATTTTCCATCGAAGAAGGACCAAAAGGACCTCAAGCCGCTAATGTCATGATCATCTAGCACAGCTATCCACAGCATCCCAAAAACTGACCCACGAACTCCCACTCCAATACCAATGAGATCATGCGGCTTGCCCGTCTTTGGCGGCCGCTCGTATCCGGGCGTAGAACGAAAGCACACTCACGGTATGATCTGTGCGTGATATGGATAAATGCTCATCGGTGAGGAAAGGGCATCTGACGGTGTACATCCTGCCTTGTTCAATTCCGTTCCGTCTCGATGCGT
>JARRPX010000015.1 GCA_037382465.1 Anaerolineales bacterium
CGTGAATCCGAACTACTTCGATGCCCAGTACGCACTCGAGTACGTCGGCGCAACGCCATAGATCTCTGCCCCCTTATCGGACGCAAGTAACTTCTGTGAATTCTAATCATCTAAAGGGGTGAGGTATATCCATTCAATTTTATACACGAGTGTACGCCAAGAGGCGTGCATCGTTGGAAGGAGTAAATGAAGATGTTAATCAGTAAAACATTAAATCAAGCCATGGACACACAAATCGGCAGCGAGTTGGGCGCCTCCAACCAGTATTTGATCATCGCCTCGTATTTCGATAACGAGTCGCTGCCCGAGTTGGCCGGTTTCTTTTTCCGCCAATCGGATGAGGAGCGCATGCATGCGATGAAGTTCGTGCGTTACATCCTGGACGCAAACGGCCGCGTCGAGATTCCTTCGATCCCAGCACCCCCGACTGAGATCCAATCCGCTGAGGCGGCCGCTAAAATGGCGCTCGATTGGGAAGTGGAAGTCACAAAGCAGATCAACAACCTGATGGATTTGGCCATCAAGGAGAACGATCACATCGCTCAGGATTTCCTGCGCTGGTTCGTGACGGAACAATTGGAGGAAGTGTCCACCATGGATGAATTGCTTTCGGTCATCCGCAGAGCAGGGGAAAAGCAGCTGCTGCTGGTCGAGGATTTTTTGGTCCGAAAGGGAGACCCGCACGCAAGCGAAGAGGCGGCGTGATCTCCGCTGAATCGATATTCGAACCACCCGCGTACTGTAGCGGGTGGTTCGCTTTTGGTCAAATTGACAAAGCCCTAGTTTGATTCGGCTGCCGATTTATTCCAGCCGCGGGAATGGCGCTGGTGTTTGGGGGCGTCGAAGTCAGTCCGGCCGAGCAGCGCATCGAGGTCATCGACCATCAAAAAAGGTCTGTAGTTCAGATAATCCGCGCCGGAGGGTACACTGAGCGTTCCGTCCGGGAAAACCATGACGTAGAGACGGTCGAGTGTGTCGTGATCGAGCCAGTTAATCTGGAAACGATGGGGGCTGCTTTCGACAGTTTGACGCAGCTTCGAGAATGCCTCGTCGTCGACGAGGAGTCCTTCCCAATCGCATTCCGCCATGGAGCGAGGGAAGGCCTGGAACACGTTGTAGAAGAGTCGATTTTGCATGCGCCCGGCGTAGCCGTCGAGCAAATCGACGGTGGCGGGGATGGAATCCAGGTTACAGCTTGTCACAGGAGTGGCGACTTTAACATCGATCGTTGGAAACTGCTCAAGCAGGTCCAGATCTCGCAGGATCGTCCGGAAGTGCCCCGGTTTTTTCGTGCGGCTGGAAATCTCCTCCGAAGGTCCGTCGATAGGGAGTGAGATCAAATCGATCCATCGGCCGTAGCCTCGCAGGAAGCCGTAATCCAATTCGTCCCCCGTCGTCGAGAGGGCGACTTCCAATCCGAGTTGTTTGGCGTATCGGATCAATACGCCGATATCCGTTCGCAAGAGCGGATCGCCGCCTGTGTAGACGATCCGTCGTGCTCCAAAGGAATGGATTTTTTTAACGATGGCGATGGCATTGTCGGTATCAACTTCGTTTTCGAAATCCTGGGGACCCCAGCAATATGGGCATTCTTGATTGCAGCGTGAGGTTACGTGGTAGTCGATCGTCGTAAAAGAAGTCATGAAACCCTGCCTCTGTATGTCAGGGAACCATGAGAAATCAGACGTCATCTCAAGCACATCGGTTTGATGGCCGTACTTGCAGTATAACGCAGTTCCACGTTCTCGGGTCGGTTATTTTTTAAAACTGATCGTAATTCCAGGAATATCAATCATTCATCCAAACGTCTGAACGGGGAAAATAGATATCATCGATATGGAATTCCAAGTTGCATCCTTTCGAGACGGAGCGGAAGTCGCAGGAAGGTGAGCCGGAAGCAACGCGGATCTTCATCAAAAGCCGGGTTGGCGACGGACTTTATAGAAGTTCCAGCTGTTTTGCCGGGCGATGGCCATCGAGCGTAATGTACGGTGCGGCACGCTCGGCCACGATGCCGATTCTACGCAGGTCTCCCAATTCACGGAAACGCTGCTCTCCGCGCAGTTTGAGAATCGAAGTTGCACTCTTGAGGCCGATTCCCGGCACGCGTAATAGAACCGATCGATCTGCCCGATTGATCTCCACCGGTGTGTGGGCCAATGCGTTCTGTGCATAAGCGATTTTCGGATCGCGGTCGAGCGGCAGCAGCCCTTCCTTTGTGAACGATATTTCTTCGAAGTCGAAACCATAATCGCGCATCAGGAAGGAGGCTTGATACAGCCGATGCTGACGAAGCGGATCGGTAGGGGTGTGGTTTTCGAGTGGGGTTCCGGCAACGGGATTGAAGGCCTCGAAATACGTACGCTTCAACCCCACGTTTTGGAATAATTTCTCGACCAGGCTGAGAACTTCGATATCGTTCTCGCCTGCAGCGCCGATGACGAACTGCGTGCTGCTCGATGGCCAGCGTCGATTCCACCCTTCGATGGGATCCCGACTCTGACGGATATCCTCGACCCAGATCAACGATTGTAGCAGTTCCTCGTGAAAACGTTTCATCGGGGCAATGCGCGACAGATGATTCTGGTCGGGCGCTTCGAGATTGATCGAAACGCGATCCGCCAGCCGCATCGCCTGAAGCACTTGATCGCGTTCGACTCCCGGCATGATTTTTAGATGCAGGTACCCCCGATAGCCGAGTTTGTGGCGAAGGATCGAAGCGGTGTCGAGCAGTTTGGTTTGTGTGAGGCTTCCACCGCGGATCACTCCGGCGGAAAGGAATATACCTTCTACGGCTCGCATCTGGTACAGCCTGAAGTATGTTTGAGCCATGTCTTCTGCCGAAAATGTGACGCGGCGGAAGTCACGACCGGCCTGGAAGGGACAATAACGGCAGTTCCGTTCGCACGCTGTGCTGAGCATGGCCTTCAACAGAGGAATACGTTTACCTCCGGAGAAGACGGCGTTGGTGATGCGAATGATCCTGCCGTCGATGTTGACTTCGCGATCGTTCCATTTCTCGCCGTATTTATTCCGCAGTTCGGCCGGCGTATATGCGCAGCTTCTCCGTTGTTCCCGAATCGAAGCATTCCCTTCGGATTCGAAGGTCATCGCTCGAGCGGCATGCGACAATTTATCCAGGGTGTCCATACCTCAACCATGATAGCACAAACGTTCTAGATATACAACACGGTAAAGGTTCGTTCTTCACCGGAAAAGACGGACCGATGCGCAGGAATGTCGGGCGAATCACCAAGGCGGGATCTCCGTGCTTGACCGGCCCCGGGTGAGGTACTAGAATCTTGATTCGAGCGGAGGCGGAATCCCATTACGGCGCAATAAATGGCCAATGTTTCCTGCGCGCGCGGGATATGCTATACTGCGCGTAGGTGAACGAAGAGCGCAGTGCTTCCGAACGTGCCGCAAATTGGCTTCGACATTTCGGCTTGGGATTTGCAGCTGCCGGATTTCTCGAGGCATTCCGCTCCCTGACGTATATCGGCGCCCAAGTGTTGTTCTTGTTTGAGCCAATGATTGGCTGGCGCAGTGATTCGATCCGGGATTTTGCGCAGCTCCTGGAGGATCCCGATCAGGTCGAGGATCTGATTCAGCGCCTGCGGGAGGAGGGATAGCCGTTGAACGTGGTGGGGATATTGGTTCTGATGCTCTTCATTGGTGGCCTGATCGTCTACACCACCATCGGTAGGCGTTGGCCTGCCGTCTTTCGTCCCTTGCCTGCATACGATGATTTGGGAGCGGCGATCGAAGAAGCTGTCGAGGCCGGAGAACGCGTTCACGTGTCTCTGGGTACCGGCTCGGTGATCGGTACGGACGTTGCACCCGCGCTGGCTGGATTGACGATGGTGTCGAAAATCGCTGAAATTACATCTGTCAGCGACCGGCCGGTCGTCGTCACCGCAGGGGATGCCGCAATGGCGCTCCTGGCGCAGGATACCCTCCGAACAACCTACAATCGCATCAACGCCAGCGAGGCCTACAGTCCCAATGCTGGAAGGATGCTCGGTCCAACCCCGTTCTCATATATCGCCAACCTTCCGGTACTGATCGATACGGAGAAGGTATCCGTTCACGTTTTGGCTGGTTCATTCGGATATGAAGGGGCTTTGGCAGTGGATTTCGGGACCCGGCAGGGGGCTTTCTGCCTGGCCGGCACCGATGACGTGCAGTCTCAGGCGCTGATCTATGCTACGGCAGAAGATCCGCTTGTCGGGGAGGAGCTCTTCGCGGCAGGAGCCTATTTCAATCAGCATCCAGTGCACCGGGCGGGATTACGCGTACAAGACCTGATGCGCATGATCATTATCGGCGGTATATTGGCGGGGACAATATTGCGCGCTTTGGGGGCGTTCTAGTGAAATTGGGTGCGCACCTCGTCTGGGCCGTTGTGGCGGGCACTGCGGGTCTGTTTGTCCTGTTGGGTTACTTTATCGACCATGAAATCATCATCGCCATGCGCTTGGTGCTCATGCGTTGGGCGGTTCTCATCGCTGCCTGGGCATTGATCCTCGGGATCATCAACATCCTTTACGTGCATTTCATAAAAGTTCAGGATATGGAGCCAGGCTGGCCTTACAGCATTGTGTTGATGCTGGCGTTGATCGCAACCATCGTGTTTGGTTTCCTGTTCCGCCCCGACAGCGAAATCATGGTCATGGTGTTCAATTACATTCATTTACCCATCGAAACCAGCTTGATGGCCTTATTGCCGATAACTCTGGCCGTGGCGGGATTCCGCCTTGTATCCCAAAAACGAGATTGGGCCAGCATGGTTTTTGCCGGCACGGCGTTTCTCGTTCTTCTGGGTACGGTGCAATGGCCTTTTTTCTCGGACGACATGTTCGAAAATCTTTCCGGATTGCGGGACTGGCTGGTTCAAGTTTTGGCCTCGGGAGGAGGGCGGGGAATTCTGTTGGGTGTCGCCCTGGGGGCAATCGTTACCGGTTTGCGGGTCTTGCTGGCCGTCGATCGACCATACGGGGATTGAACGCATGGCGGAAATTCGCTGTCCCATGTGCAGCCAGTTGAACCCTGAAGACGCAGAAGTGTGCGTTTCCTGTCAGGCGCGTTTGAAGCCTCTGGTCGCGGACAGTGCTCCGTCCGGTGCGGCTGACGACAGGCTCGAGACGCCGGCAGCACAAGCGGAAGGCGGAGCAGACCAGGGCTCGGATTGGTTGTCTCGCATACGTAGTGGTGCCGCGGAGTCGGATGCTCGGGATGAGGAACAAGCGGAGGATTTGACCCCCGATGCAACCCCGGATTGGCTTGGAAGATTGCGCGATACGCAGGCCCAACAAGCAGATCAGCAAGTTGGTCAGGAGGCCGAGTCAGACTGGGCGGCTCAGCGTGCGGCGCCTGATGAATCTCCCCCCACCCCTGACGCGCAAGAGGGTGAGGTTCCAGATTGGCTGGCGCGTATTCGCCAGCGCGAATCTGAAGAAACTGCTGCTCCACCCGAGACGCCAGAAATTAACGATGTGGATTGGCGATCCCGCCTCGGACAAGGCGACAGCGCCGGTGTGGAGGATGTGGAAATTTCGGCGCGCCTCATGGGGCAGATGGAGGAACCAGAAGCGGACATGGGGTTGGAAGCCGATCAAGCTGCGCCGCAGTTCAGCCAACCCGCATGGGATGAACCCGTCTCTGCGGGAATCGATGATCGGCAAGAACTCCCCTTTCTGGCCGATGAACCTTCCTCCCCGGCAGGTGGAGAATACGACCGCCCGGAAGAACCGGGCGCTCTCGAATCTGATCTCTCCGATGTTGAATTACCGTGGTTGGCTTCCACAGAATCTCATCCAGAGTCGTTCCCGGATGAAGGTGATTCGGGCGGGTCTGCCGTGGATGATGCGGCTGAATTTTCCGAGGATCTCGAATTCGAATGGCCTGAAATCGAGGGGCTGGACGAACCTTCCGGGATGCCGTGGGAAAGTGAAGCAGAGGCGCAGGAAGCGCAAGGTGAACAGGCTTTCGATTGGTTGGAATCCGGCGAGCCGCAACAGCCTGCTCCACCGATGGACGATGGTGTACTTTCCGGTGACGAACCCGAAGTTGCTCCAGACATATCGGCGGAGGAGCGCATCTTTGGCGTCGACCTCGGGCTGGATGCGGAACTTCCAGACTTTATGGAACCTGCGCCGCCTGAAGCCGTCGAACCCCCAGCTTCATCCGCGTTAATCCTCGAGGAAGAGCAGCCCCCTGAGGCTCCGAGCGGAGTCGATCTAAGCCTCGACGATATCGATCTGCCGGATTGGCTGGCAGACATGCAGGGACCTGCTGGAGCGCCAGGTCGGGAGGAGATCGTCGATGACGCGGCGTTGGCGCCTGCCACATTGCCCTCCTGGTTGGAAGCCATGCGTCCCGTTGACAGTTTCCGCTCGGTCATGGACGGGGAATCTGCCGATAGCCAGGCCGTAGAATCGGCCGGACCGTTGGCCGGGCTGCGGGGTGTGCTCATGGCTGAGCCCGTCGTGGCCATGCCGCGTGCTGCGACGATTGGTTCTGCGGGTCTCGAGGTGACTGAACGGCAGTTCGCGCAGGCTGAACTCCTGCAGCATATTCTCGTGGAGGAGGAGCGTGAATTCCCACCGGCCCAACCTGCACAAACGGGCCTGCCGCTGCTGCGTTGGATCATCAGCATCGTCCTGGTGCTGAGTGTGGCAATGCCGACGTTTCTACCGTCGATCTTTTTCGGCGTGTTCCCCAAGAACTTGTATCCCGATTTTTCAAAATTTTTTGCGGTGGTCGAGAGTCTTCCCACGGATGCGCCGGCGCTCGTCGTGTTCGATTATCCGCCCGGATACAACGGCGAGCTGAGTACGATTGCAGGGCCGTTCCTGGAACATCTCGTCGGGCGAGGGGTTCCGATCGCAACGTTATCCACGACGCCCACCGGTCCCTCCTTGGCCGAAGCGATCCTCAGTAAGTATGGTGAGAACTGGACCAATTACATCCACCTGGGCTATTTATCGGGCGGGCCTACTGCGGTTCAAGTTTTTGCGGCTGCTCCACGTATTGCTATTCCGAGGGGCTTCAAAATTCCAACTACGCTTCAGGATGATCAAATTCTGCCCGATAAGCGGGAAGTCGATATTACAGTCTGGCAATCGAGGCTTCTCGGAAACGTCGAAAGACTTTCTGATTTCAGCATGGTTGCGGTCATCACCGCCGGCCCTGAAAATGCACGCACCTGGGCCGAGCAGGCACCGAAATGGCTGGACGGCAAACCGCTGATCATGATTTTAAGTGCGGGTGCAGAGCCGTTGGTGTGGCCGTACTACGAATCCACGAATCCACAAGTCCAAGGCATCATTGCGGGAATGCCGACGGCAGTTGGTTATGAGTTGTATCTAAACGGACAGACCCACGCAGCAGAGAACAGATGGGATGCTTTTGGGTTCGGCATGTTTTCCGCCCTGCTGCTTCTTCTCGTTGGTGGGTTGTACGGCCTTGGAAGAGGATTGTGGCGCCTCGGTATGAGAACGACCCAAGGTGGCGTGGATGACTGAACTCAGCGGCCTCGATCTCATCGGCACACTCATCGCCGCGCTGCTGACCGTGATGGTGCTATCTTATATCATCGGCGACAATTTCCTTTTTCGCCTGGCGACGTACATCTTCATCGGGGTTGCCTCTGGGTATGCGGGCTCTGTTGCCGCGCACAGCGTCTTGGGCCCAGGTCTTTTTTCACCGTTGCTTAATAATAGTTTACAGGGGATCTTCGAATCGAAAAACATCATCAACTTGCTGATCCCATGGTTGATGATTTTGCTTCTTTCGTTGAAGATTTTTCCGGGCGGCGCTCGCTACGGGGGCTTACCGATGGCGATCCTCGTCGGCGTAGGCGCCGCCGTTGTTGTTGGCGGGGGTATTACAGGCACGTTGATCCCACAATCCCTTGGCGCCACGGAGACGGTCGATTCTCTGCTCCAATCGTCGAATGCGGAAGAGCCACTCTACGAAAGGCTTATCTATGCGGTCGTAATGCCCCTGGGCACGATCAGCACGTTGATGTATTTTCGTTTCAGCGCCAAACGGGAGCTTTCCGGTGAAGCTCGCCGGCCTTTCATAACGAGTGTGTTGGCTACCGTCGGTAAGTTTTTCATCGCGGCGACATTTGGGGTGATGTACGCCGGTGCCCTGGCATCATCGATCGTCATTCTTGCCGAGCGTTTCCAATTCCTGAAAGATGTCTTGTCGATGTTGGCGGACAAGTTGGTGGGCGGATGAACACGAACATCGACATCGAAACCCTCCTGGCGATCGACGTAGGCAGTGTGCACACGCGCGCGATCCTGTTCGACGTCGTCGACGGGCAATATCGCCTCGTTGCAACCGGCCGAGTTCCTTCGACTTCGGGTGCCCCGCTGTTCGACATCAGCGAAGGCGTGCGCAACGTGTTGGATGAATTGAAGCGCATCTCGGGGCGATCCTTCATAGACGATTCCGAAAATTTGATCATGCCGGTCGCCAGTGCCAGCGCTGGGGTCGACCGCTTCATGGCTACGGCTACAGCCGGGCCGAAAGTACGCACTATCCTGGTTGGCCTCATGCCTGGGGTTTCCGTGGAGAGCGTGCGTCGCCTGGCGGCGATGAGTTATCTGGATGTCGTCGGGGAGATCGACCTCATGGACCGCCGCCGGGATGAAGAGCAAATCGATGCCATTCTATCCGCGCGACCGGATTTGATCCTCATCGCTGGCGGCACGGACGGCGGAGCGATAGATTCGGTTCTGCGTATGGTCGAAACCGTGAGTCTGGCGTCACGATTGCTGCCCATCAACCAGCAGCCCAGAATCATCTACGCGGGCAACCAGCAGATTGTGGGCGCCATAGGTGATTATTTCGGAGATTGGGCGACCCTCATCCCATCGTTGAACGTGCGGCCAAGCATCGAAACGGAAGACATCGCTCCGGCTCGTAAACGCGTTACGGACGGCATCGCCGAGCTGCGTGCAGCTAAGATCGCGGGATTTGACGAACTTATCGATTGGTCGGACGGTCACTTCATGTTGACGGCGGATGCTTTCGGCCGGGTGATACGATATTTGAGTCAGGTATACAGCCCGGAGAAAGGTGTCCTGGGGATTGACCTTGGCGCCAGTCAAGTGACCGTTGCCGCTGCTTTTGACGGCAATCTCGATGTTTCTATCCTGGCGGATTTGGGAATGGGTACGTCGTTGGATGGCATTCTTGAACGCGGCAAGATAAGCGATATCAAGCGCTGGTTGCCGATCGAATTACCCGACTCCTACGTGCGTGATTACATTCACAACAAGACGCTGTTTCCGCGCACGGTACCGACCATTCTCGAAGAGCTACATCTCGAGCACGCCCTGGCACGGGAAATCGTGCGTCTGGCGGTTAAAAAGGCACGTTCGGGTTGGGCGGGAAACAGCGCTGCGCATTCTTCTGTTTTAATGCCGCCGTTGGAACCGATCATTGCCAGCGGCGGCGTGCTGACAGGTGTGCCCCGACCGGAATTCGCCGCCTTGATGCTTTTGGATGCCATTCAACCGACCGGTATCACGACTCTGGTTCTCGATCCCAACAGTTTGACACCGGCGCTTGGCGTTGCGGCCGGACAAATGCCGGTCGTAACAGTCCAAGTCCTCGAGACCGGGAGCTACATCAGCCTGGGTACGGTCATCGCACCCATTGGACGCTCGCGTAAGGGTAGGCGTATTCTAAGTTTACGGCTCGAGCGAACGGATGGAGGTGAAGAGGTCACCGGGGAGTTAAGAAAGGGGCAATTGGTGCGTATACCGCTTTCCCAGGGAGAACAGGGCAGGCTTACTATCCGGCCCGAACGAGGCATCGACGTCGGTTTCGGCGGGCCGGGGAAGGCGGGGACAATTCGTGTTTCCGGAGGCGCCGTGGGTTTGGTCATCGATGGGCGGGGTCGACCTTTGCAGCTTTCGAAAGATCCGGCCCACCGACGGGAACTCAATCAGAAATGGCTGTGGGACATTGGAGCGATGGAATAGTGGTCTGGCATCAACCTTGCAACGTAAGGCACGGTGAGATATGAAAAAGTCGTATAACATACCCGTGACTCACGTCGTTTCCATGACGACGATCCGGCGAGAACGCTTGATGCCAGTTCCCGGAACGGTGCTCGTGGGTGTGAACGAATCCGTCAAGGGAGATCAGGTGTTGGCAGAATCCGCACCCACACCACATCATTATTTTTTGAACGTCGCCCGTGGTCTGGGTGTGCCCGTGCGCCGCGTGGGGCAATATCTGGTGCGTAAAGCCGGAGAACGGGTTGAAAAGGGAGAGATTATCGCCGGCCCGGTGGGTTTTGCGCGGCGATCCGTACGCGCCCCGCACGATGGGCGCATCGTGGCGATCACGCGCGGACGGGTGCTGTTCGAAGTGCGAGCAGAACCGATGGAATTACAGGCGGGTTTCCCCGGCCGGGTAATTGCTACGGATGGCGTTCAAACCATAACCCTCGAAACCAGCGGCGCCCTGGTTCAAGGCATATGGGGGAACGGTTTGCAGGATGCCGGCATCATGCGGCTCGCGGGGGATGATCCGTCGAGCAGACTGCGAGCGGGTCAACTCGATATCAAATTGCGCGGCGCGATCGTGGTTGCGGGAATATGCGACCACCCTGCACCATTGAAACAGGCAACGGACATCTCCGTGCGCGGAGTCATATTGGGAAGCATACTCTCGGATATTATTCCCGTCGCGAAGGAATTGCCTTATCCGTTGATTATTACGGAGGGTTTTGGGGAGCTGCCGATGAACAGCGCTGCTTTTCAAATCCTGGGGAGCAACGTGGGACGGGAAGTATCGATCGATGCAACCCCGATGGAACCCTACAAGATAAACCGCCCGGAGGTCATCATTCCGCTGCCTTCGAACGTGCCTATCGAACTGCCGAACGAAGTGATCCCGATCAAGCGCGGAATTCGTGTGCGCATTCTACGTGCACCCCATCGAGGTAAAGTCGGCAAGGTGCGAGAGATGCTGCCCAGGGCGAGCATCTATCCGAGCGGCGTACACGCCGTGAGCGCAAAAATCGAGCTGGAACAGGGTGGCGTGATCTCCGTTCCTGTGGATAATTTGGATGTGATTCAATGAGACCCATCGCCGGTTGTGGGCCGATTGCCCAGCGGGAGGCCGCTTGCCGGTTTGGAGAGTAAGGAGCATGGATTATGGCAGAAGATTTTGAGGTGGGTGGCTTACTGCCCGGAGAGTCCTCGAGCAATCGAACCTTCGTTATGGCTGCCGTCGGATTGGGCGCCTTGCTGATTCTAAGTATGGCTTGCTTGGCGGCCTACGCATTGTGGTATGCGCCAAGACAGAAAGTAGCGCAACAGACAGAGGCGGCGGAAATCGTACTGCAGAACACGGAAGTCGCCGGTACGCAAACCGCAGAAGCGTCGGGCGCCACGGAAGCAGTTGCCCCTCCTACGGAAGCGGAAACTGCCACACCATCTCCGACGATCACGCCGACTCAAGTCGTCGTGCTGCCCACCAACACGCCTACGGAATTCTTGACCCTGGGCACGGTCGAACCGGGCACGGCGACCGCGGCCGCCCAGGCTACGCTCGATGCGGAAATGGGGGGAGGCGGAGGTGGAACACCGACGGCAACAGCCTTGCCGGTGACCGGCTTTGCGGACGAAGTGGGTATGCCGGCGCTGCTATTGCTTGCAGGGGCCTTGCTGGCCGTCATTTTCGTCGCCCGGGGCATTCGAACGCGTGGCGAGGTACAAGACTGAGCCGTATAGATTTCTCAGTGTTTACAGTTGACAATCGAGCAGGGTCAATATACGATTGACCCTGCTCATAATTTAACGACGAAAAGCACAAACGATGGATATGCAACTATCTGATCTGGCACTTCGATTGCTGGGCGACCTTGCTGCTGGAAATTGTGTTGCGATTACAGGATTGAGCAATTCCGGAAAATCGACACTCATGCGATCTCTGGCAACGCAAGAAGCCAAGGACGCCTTTTACCAAGCCGGCGGTCGCCACGGCTTTCTCATCTACATCGATTGCAACCATGCAGTATCGATATCGGCGCAGGCTTTTTATGAGGTCGTATTACGAACGGTATTGGAGAGGCTGACGGATCAAATTTCCGAGGATCTGGCAAAGGGGTTGAGAAATTACTATGAATCCGTAACGGAAGCCGAATCGGCGTTCGCCGCTTCTCTCTCTTTCAATCTTGCTTTGAGCGATCTCTGTGAACAATTGGAGGGCGATCTTTGCCTGCTCCTGGATGAGTTCGACGAAATTTATTCGTCGCTCGACGAGCGTGCTTTGCTCAACTTGCGCGCGCTGAGGGATCGGTTCAGCGATCGTCTGGCGTATGCGACCGCAACACTGCGCGGACTTCCTGTTTTACGCGGCCGTCCCATCGAAGGGGAATTCGCCGAGTTGTTCTCCCGGTTTTGTTACACAATGCCGCTGCTCGATGACGCGCAATCCGAACAAATCCTCGAGAAGCTCCAGCTCGGTTCAATTACCGAGGAAAAACGCTCGTTTTGTGTATCGATGGCAGGTGGACATCCGGGTTTATTAATCGCCGTTGCTCAAGTGGTGGCGGCTTCTGCGGACGATAAAAAAGCGTATCAAGTCGAACGCGTAAGCCGTGAACCGCAGCCGAGGGCAGAGTGCCTGAAGTTGTGGGATCAGCTCAACGAAGATGAACAGGCTCATCTGAGTTCATTGGCGACGGATCCTCAATCCGGACTACCGCAGCAGCATCTCCGCCATCTGGAACAACTCTCGCTACTCCGCGGTAAAAAGATCTTTTCCCCGATCTTCGAGGACTTCTTGCTGCGGAAATCGAGAGGGCCCGAAATCGACGCGCAGGGTGTTTACCTCGATTCGGACTCCGGCGACGTGTGGGTCGACGGCGTGCGTATCCCCGTGTTGACCGACCTTGAATTCCGTTTGCTCGCGTTGCTGTATGAGCGGCTGGATAAATTGACCGATAAATACCGCATCGTTACAGCCGTGTGGGGGGAAGAGTACCTTGGCGATGTGGATGATGCGCGAGTGGAGAAATTGGTGAGTCGCTTACGCAGCAAGATCGAGACCGACCCTGCCGAGCCACGTTATTTGATTACGCAGCGCGGCCGCGGGTATAAGCTTTTATCCGTGCCGCGCACGCAGTAAACTGCAATCATTCGTCTTATCGTCCTGCTCGAATTATCTTCCTTGCACTCGAAATCTGCTGCAGAGTAGCCGTGTTCTGGGGAAGGGGAAACATCGATCCATCATGGGATAGTCAGCATGATGCTGCGCTTTGCATCAACGTCGAGATTCGAGCATGGCTGGAAGCTGCTGTAGCGCGTCGTTTTCCCCTTTAACGACAAACTTGCGTTCCAACTGCGATTGGGGCAAACTAGATGAATAATTCATCGGTGTTTATTCCGCAGTGTGATTACCAGGAACGAGATGGATCTAGATTTTATCCACGTCTTTTATAATCATCATCAAGTGTCAATGCCCACCCCGCGGACGTGGATTGATTGAGGTTTAGACTGATATGGCCGAACCGACGATAATGGTCGTGGAAGATAACGTTTCACTTCTCGAAGGCCTCAAGGACCTTCTGGAGAGCACCGGCTATCGAGTCGAAATCGCCGAAAACGGCGGGGAAGCACTCGAGTTACTCGAAGACGTCAAGCCTGACTTGATCATTTCCGACATCATGATGCCCAGGCTCGATGGCTATGAATTCCAGGCCAGGGTACGTGAAAAGCCGGAGCTGCTCGGCGTACCGTTTATTTTCCTGACCGCGAAAGGGGGAAGAGATGACATCCGCTTGGGTAAAGACCTCGGAGCGGACGATTACATAACCAAACCCTTCGACGAAGAGGATTTGCTGGTTGCCGTCAGGTCCAAGCTCTCTCGTTGGGGCGATCTAAAGAAAGTGCAGGACGAGCAGATTGCTGGCATCAAACAAAATATCCTGCTCACCATGAGCCACGAATTCCGCACGCCATTATCCTAAATACTCAATTACGCAGAAATGCTCGATGAGAATTATGAAACCATTGCCCCCGAGGATTTTCGTTTGTTCATGAAGGGAATTCAAAAAGGCGCGGCACGTTTGAACCGGCTTGTGGAGGATTTCATTCTCCTCGTTGAGTTGGAGACGGGGGAAGCTGAAAAAGCATACCAAATCCGCAGACGCGAGGTCGCGGATTTGGGCGCATGGCTGCGGGTTACCTGCCGCCGTTTTGAAGACGATGCAGGCGCGAGAGGCTTGAACCTCATTCTCGATATACCCGATCAACTGCCGGTGCTTGTCGTGGATGAATATTACCTGGCGAATGCGTTGGGACGGATTGTCGAGAACGCGATAAAGTTTTCGAAATCCACGAGCGAGTGGGTACGTGTGATGGTGAACGTTACCGATGAAGCACTCAGGATCTCCGTACAGGATCAGGGAATCGGAATTCCTGAGGAAGAAATGGAATCGCTGTTCAACATCTTCCATCAGATTGATCGAGCGAAATATGAACAACAAGGAATCGGCTCCGGGCTGGCGATTTGTCAGCGAATCGTCTCGATCCATGGGGGAAGTGTGAGCGTCGAGAGCGAGCATGATGTCGGCACGGTAATCACGATTGAATTACCGTTTGAAGCGGCCTCGGGATAAACTGTCTGCTGCGAAAATCTCAGTCATGGCGAATTGTCGTTCCTTCGATTGCTTTCAATCTACGATTTATTTGGGATGTTGGGGATGATGCGAATTAAAATCCTCTTCTCCATCCTTCTGTTTATTTCCCTTGGCGCTTGCCGCACCCCAACACCCGAACCCTTGCCGGCAAGTACGATCGTCGAGAATTGTGTTGAGAGAATGCAGGCGCTATCCGGGTTCCATTTTTTGATCGAACGCAGTGGGTCACCTTCTTTCATCGACGCTAACCAATCTCTCGCCTTCCGCAGGGCTGAAGGCGATTTCCAGGCGCCGGATCGGGCGAGTGCAACCGTTCGGGTGATCGGACCCGGGATCGTCGCCGAAGTCGACATCATCAGTGTCGCCGAAAATCAATGGGAAACCAACGTGCTTTCCGGAGAATGGCAGGCATTGCCGCCAAACTGGGGCTTCAATCCCGCCTCGCTCTTCGATCGAGACATCGGCATTCAATCGATCTTGATCTCCGATCTGCGGAATCTCCGTTTACTCGGATACGAAGAACTCGAGGAATATCCCGGTCAATTGCTGTATGCATTGGAAGGGACTCTCGATGGCGAGCGGCTCTACCGATTGAGCTACGGAATGATCGGTCCGCACACATTGGAGATCTCACTATTCATCGCCCCGGAAACCTTCGAGCTGTATCGTTTGAACATCGTCGATCACCGGTCGGACGCGGAAGAAGATACGCTGTGGCAGCTTGATTTCTGGAATTTCGATCAGTCGATAGACATCGTTCCACCCGAAGTGATTGGGGATTCGAACTCGTGACTGCGATCGCGCAAAAGGCGAATCGCTCGGTGATCATACTCTGGATCTGTCTGCCGATTTTCATCGGCGCGATGGATCTCACCGTGGTATCCGCGGTCCTGCCCCAGGTCATTTTCGATCTCGAAATACCACTGCAGACCGGTCTGGATGAAGCGGCATGGCTGGTCACGGGTTATCTTCTGGCCTACAGCGTCGCCCTGATGTTCATGGGGCGATTATCGGATATCTACGGCCGACGCAAAGTCTTTCTGATTTCACTGACCGTCTTTGCGGTTGGGTCCTATCTCGTGGCAGTTGGTGAAACATGGCCGACTCGCTTCGCGCTGCGCACGATCTACACGTTCGCCGAAAATCGTCCAGATCCCGCACACGTCTCTCTGGCCGTTTTGATCGCTGCGCGGATGATCCAGGCTTTTGGTGCAGGCGCCATGGTGCCCGTCGGAATGGCACTCGTTGGAGATTTGTATCCCATCGGAGAGCGGGCAAAACCTTTGGCTGTGATCGCCGCCGTAGACACCGCGGGTTGGGTCGTGGGGCATCTGTACGGCGGCATTATCGTCCGCTTCTACGATTGGCGAACGATTTTCTGGCTCAACCTGCCGCTTTGTCTGCTGGCGTTCGTCATGATTTGGAAGGTTCTGCGAGGTACGGCAAAAGAAAGCGCGAGTGCGCGGATGGACTGGTTGGGTGCCAGTCTGATCGCTGCGAGTCTCGTTCTACTCAACGTTAGCATGGGGACGAAAATGGAGCTGGGAGGAGCGATTTCACAGGCGGGTCATACCGGTCTGCCTTCCTACGCGCTGCCTTTCGCCGCTGCAGCCGTTGGTTTGTTCGCGATATTTTTGCTGCGCCAAGCTCGCTTCGAACACCCGCTCATTCCCCTGCGCCTCTTCCGCTTACCGAACTTCACTTCGGCTACACTGGCCAATTTCCTGGTCGGTTTCAGCCTTTTTGTGGCCATCGCCAACGTTCCCCTTTTTATCAATACCGTCGTGGCACGAACGTTGGAACAAGGCGCCTGGGAGAGCGGTTGGGTTCTCTCCGCACTTACGGTTCCAATGGCGCTCGCCGCGTTGCCCGGTGGCTGGCTGACTGCAAGACGTGGCTATCGTACACCGGCGATTATCGGATTGCTTGTGAGCTTGATTGGCTTTATACTAATGACCGCTTGGCAACAGGACACGCCGTATTCAGTGATGTTGCCGAATTTGATTCTGGCCGGGTGTGGATTTGGATTGACGATCGCGCCCATCGCTGCGGCCGTGATCGACAGCGTTCCTGCACCATTCCGGGGGACGGCTTCTGCGTTGGTCATTTTCTTTCGCTTGATGGGGATGACGCTCGGGGTTTCCAGTATGACCGCTTACGGCTTGTATCGAGCGGATATACTCACCGACCGGTTGCTGCCACTCAATGCCGGTTTGAATGAGAGCTTACAAGTTGGGATGGAAGTCGCCGTCCAAGTGGTACGTGAAACCTTTTTGTTTGCAGGCCTCGTATGCGTAATCGCGCTCCTGCCTGTAATTCGCATCAGGAGCAAGAGAAGACCAAAGGAAGTAGAAAATGAGTGAACAAGAATCAACAGCCCCGGTTTCCGAATCCAGTGATCGCCGGAGGATGTTTGTAGGATTCGGCATTCTCGCAGGCGTCATTCTCGTGATCGTCCTTGCCGTCGTGATCCTGCTTTTCGTCGATCCCTTCAGGTGGGACTTGCTGGGCACGGCCGGAAGGGATGCGGCGGCTGAGGCAATGCCAACCGACGTAGTCTTGTATCTCCACCTGGACATGGATCGTCTCGGTGATGAAAACCTCGAAGCGGTCGTACGTGCACTCTCACCTGAACCGCTGGAGGAAGGCACGACGTTCCTCGATCAAACACTGGAACAGGTGGACGAGTGGCTCGGTGAGGAAATGAACATCACCTACAGTGAAGATATCCAACCCTGGATCGGGAACGATGCGGGCCTCGGCGTCGTAGATTTGATGGCAGGCGTGATTGGTGGAAGCGCGGAAGAGGGAATACTACTCGCTCTCGAGGTCGACGACGAAAGCGCAGCGGATGTGTTTCTCGATCAAACCATCGCCGAATTCGAGGAGAGCGGTGGTACCGTAGAAGAGGAAATCTACGAGGAACAAACCATCTACTTCATCGAAAATGAGATGACGAGTGACGTCGCGATCTGTCGTTCGGGTGATCTGATGCTCATCGGTGAAACCGTAACCTCCATTCAAAACGGAATCGATGCCCAGAATGGTGACTCACTTGCCGATCTTGAAGGCTACCGGGATGCGATCGGGGGGCTGCCCGGCAGCGAAATTCTGACGATATATATGGATATGGTGAAGTACCAGGAAAGTATGGAGCCGTTACTCTCTATGGCATACGGCCCGGGGATGTCGGATTTGATGTCCGAATCAACAGGCGTCGCCGCTTCCGTCGGTGTGGGGATCTCCGCCGTGGGGCTATTTCAACACCAACCCCCAAATCCCATCCATGGCACCAGAAGATACGATCCTGTATCTCGCATCCGGGTTCGACGCAGAGAATATCGAGCAGACGAGAAAAACTATGCTGGAGATGTTGGGCGGCCAGGGGGCGGATGCGGAAGAAGCGCTGGCGATGTTTACCACGGCATTTGGTTTCGACCCGATCGACGATCTCCTCGGCAGCCTGGACGGCGAATTCGATTTCTTGCTGGTGCCGTCCTCTTCAGGTGTGTTGGCTGAATCCCTGGACATTCCCCTCGGTTTTGCGATTTTAGCCGAGACCAATAAACCGCAGAAATTGCTGGACGTTGCCGATAACTTCAGCGCAGCGATGGAAAGACAAGGAATCGGAGAAGCTGAGGTCAGCGAGCAGGAGTTCGGAACAATATATGACCTGGTGAACATGTTCAATGGAGATTCGATCCTCACCTACGGCGTCAGTGATGATCGTCTGATGATCGGATCGTCGCTCGATATCCTTGCTGATCTGTTCGACGGTGGTCCGTCCCTTGCGGACAGCGATAGTTATCAGGACATTTGGAAAGAATTCCCGAAGAACATGGCTCCCGTGGTGTACGTAGACATCGAAGGTTTGATCGGACAGCTTCGGGAGGTGATGGAGCCCTGGGAACGGGAAGATTTCGACGAGGAAGCTGGTGAAGTCCTGGCTGCGATGAAATTCTTCGCTGCAGCAGCAGCGCCAATGAAAGGCAATATTGGTAGAGCCACTTTTATCCTGTTTGTTGAAACCGAATAAGCACGTCAATCTCCGTATCTCGTGCGATCCCGGAACTGCGACCGGTTCATTTCAGTGGATTGCACGAGATTGTTGTAGATATCGAAGAAAAGGGTATTTCACGCAAGAATTATCCCAGAACAGAGCGCCCGGCTTGGTTCTTTCCTGCTGCCGTCTGTGTAATCTTCATGATGGCGAATTTAGCCTGCAGCCTTCCGGCGGTCTTGAAAGATACGGTTGTGGATGACATCGTTCTGGATGCGCTTGGCCCGATAGGCCAATCGCTATACCTGCTTGCCGCCATCGGCGGCGCGCTTTTACTCTTCGCGGGTTGGAAAATTTATCGTTTCATCGTCGCTTTACCCGGATTCTTTATCGGGGCAATGCTCGGTGTGCAGATCGCTTTCCATCTGGATCAGAGCGGGTGGATCGCACTACTTGCCCTGCTCGTCGGTGGGATGATCGGTGCCTGGCTCGCCCTGGCGGTTCACGATCTCGCCATCTTCGTCATCGGAGTGGTAGGAGGCATCTTGCTCGCCGACACGCTGTGGGGAGTGTTTTCGACGACAGATCCAACGTTGTTGTTCGAAGTCGGCGCAGGAATCGCAGGTGGGATACTGCTGTTGGTGATGTCCAGAGCCTGGATGATGCTGCTTTCAGCCGCAGTCGGGGCGGTGATGTTCGTCTGGGGCGTGCAGATCAGTTTGGTCTATGCTCTGCTTTTCTTCATTCTGGGGATCGTCGTGCAATCGCTGTTGTCACGTGCAATGGGGGAACGGGCGTACGAGCAAGCGTCTGAGGCGGAACATCCTCCGATGATAAACGAATAAAGGCAGCCTTCTTGATTCCGCAGGATCGTTCGTATAATTTGTAAGGGCTCACGCACGTGAGCCCTTTTTTCATTTTAAATTTATCCTCGTTCTGCACTTACTCTGCTAATGACCCGCCAAAATCCAGCAGCGCTTGTACTTCATCCGAATTGGGGGCTTCGGCGTAGATGCGCAGCACCGGTTCCGTGCCGGAAGGTCTGATCAAAAGCCAGGAGTCATCCTCGAGGATGTATTTCACACCATCGAGCGTGTTGACTTCGCTTACCTTTACGTCGCCGATTTTATCCGGCGCAGTACTGGCAAGCTGCCGGACCAAACGAGGTTTCTCGATCGGACGGGACAAGCGTAGATCGAGGCGGGCGTACTGGATCGGCCCTGCTTCCTTCAGGAGTTCGTCGACCAATACGTTGAGTGGCTTTCCGGTCACCGCCACCATTTCGACCAGCATCAAGCCCATGAGGATTCCATCGCCCTCGGGGATGTGGCCTTTGAAGGAAATCCCTCCCGATTCCTCGCCGCCGATGAGCACATCGTCGCGAAGCATGTGTTCTGCAATGTAGTTGAAACCCACAGGAGTCTCGATTACCTCCAGGTTGTAGCGGCGCGCGAGGCGATTGATCATCTGTGTCGTCGAGACGGTTTTCACTACTTTGCCGGTAAAGCCGTGGTGTTCAACCAGATGTTTGAGTGCCAAGGCCATGATGCGGTGTGGATCGACAAACTGTCCCCTGCCATCCATGGCGCCGATGCGATCGGCATCCCCGTCTGTGGCCAGGCCAAGTTGGCCATGCCCTGCGGCAATGGCGCCTGCCAGTGCTCCCAGGTAGCGGGCGATGGGCTCAGGATGGATTCCGCCGAACCCGGGATTCATTTCCCCCCGCACCTCGAAAACCTCACAACCGGTTCCCTGCAGAATGCCTTTGATCTGTCCTCGCCCCGAGCCGAACATCGAATCGACGACAATGTGTTGCGGATTGTCGGCGATGGAATCGAAATCGATGAGTGAACGCAGATGATCGTAGTAGGCCGGCGTCGGATTGTAGCGTTCGATGAGGCCCGCTTCCCGCGCGCTTTCGTATTCCATCAAGTTGGGTCCCCGGCCCCGGGCCTCGTTGTCGTTCAGGTACACCTCGACCCGCCGGCACTGTTCCCGCATCGCGGATCCGCCGTATGCGGCTTTCAGTTTGACGCCGTTGTACCGCGGTGGGTTGTGGGATGCAGTGATCATCAACCCGGCGATCGCGCCGAGATGCCTGACTGAATAGGAAATCGTAGGCGAGGGAACGTCGGCGGAGGTGAGGTACACCTTGTAGCCGTTGGCAGCGAGTACGCGCGCGGCTTCGACAGCGAAGCGATCGGAGAGAAAGCGGGTGTCGAAACCTACGACCATACGTTTCGGGTCGGGCTGCACGCCGCTGGTCATGCCGTTGAGCCATTCCGCCGAGGCGACGGCGTCCGCAATCGCCTGGGCTACGAGACGTAGATTGTGAAAAGTAAATGTGTCTGAGATTACGGCACGCCAACCGTCGGTACCGAAATGAATGGGCATACAGACTCCTAGCGGGATGATTGGGCGGCGGGATTGTAACAGCAGGTAAGGCGATGGTCAACCGGCGGAATGGTCATGGCGGCGGTTTCCCTTGATCAGGCGGATGTGTACTTGAGACCGACGACGAGATCGTTGAGGTTGGTTCCACTGGGACCGGTTATCAGCAAAGACCCCAACGCCTCATGGAAGGGGAAGGAATCGTTATTGCCGAGCGCTCCTTCCGGATCCAGGCCGAGTCGGCGGGCGCGGGGAATGCTGTCTCCTGTAACGATCGCGCCGGCGCCCGGAGTGGGGCCATCGACTCCGTCTGTAGCCAGCGCCATCACTGCGCAACCGGGAGTCCCTTCAAGCTTCAGGGCAGCGGCAAGGGCAAGTTCTTGATTGCGGCCTCCGCGTCCATCCCCCCGAATATCGACGGTGGTCTCGCCTCCCGCGAGCAGACATGCTGGACCGGATGTCCGCAGCAGGCTGTTGGCCATCCGCCTTCCCGCGCTGCGCGCTTCTCCTTCCAATCGCTGGGTGAGGACTCGCGTGGGAAACCCTAATTCGCGGGCTTTTTCCCGTGCTGCGTGAACGACCAGGCGGTTGTTACCGATGACGATGTTTTTGGGTGGAGACGTCCGGGGCAGGGATTTTCGGCTTTGGCGCAGTGTGCGCTGGATGCTTTCCGGGATCCGGCTCCACAAATGGTACTGCTCCAAGATAGCACGAGCTTGTTCGGGTGTCGGCGCACGAAGCACGGTGGGTCCGGAGGCGATTGCGGAGAGGCGATCGCCTATCACGTCGGAGAGGATCAAGGATACGACCCTGGCGGGTGCAGCCATTCGGGCCAGGCCTCCCGCTTTGATCCGGGAGATGGCGCGGCGGACGACGTTGATGGATTCGATCGGCGCGCCGGATTTCAACATAAGCGAATTGATCCTGCGTATGTCTTCCAGGTCGATTCCCGGGCGGGGAAGCTCGAGCATGGCCGATCCGCCGCCCGAGATCAGCGCCAGGACGAGATCGTCCGCCGCCGTATCGGCGAGCATTACGGCGACCGCACGACCCGCATCCAAACTGCCCTGGTCCGGCAGTGGGTGCCCCGTTTGGAAGACCTGCAATCCGCGCGGGAGCGGTCCTTCAAATTCCTTCGGTGCGGCGATCAGACCTTCCGCGAATGGACGATCGAGGATATGTACTACGGCCCGGCTCATTGCGGGAGATGCCTTTCCAAAGGCAACGAGGAAGAACCGGTCGATCGAGTTCCGCCGGATCGTCAGGTCATCGATCTGCAGCGCGTCATCGCACAGGCTCAGCTTGCGGCGGATCAATGCGTCCGGATCTGCCACCGCCATCGCTGCGCTGCGAATGGACTTCAAATGAGCCAAATGGTCACGATATTTCAACATACGTTTACATGGATGAGTGAATATCGACGATCCTCAGTATCTTCGCAGGATCCGATGTGCTCTACGATGAGCCGGCAGTAAAACCCGCGCGGTAGCAGTGGATCGTCTTGATTATTCCGTCTGGCCGCTGGCGATCGATTGTGCGACACTGACTGCTGCGTTGGATGGCTTTACCCCATCACGAATTACCGCGACGATGGCATCGCGGATGGGCGGCCCAAATACGGCCAGCGTTTCTGGCGGAAGTTCAGGCCGCATGATGGTTACCAGGCTGCTGGCCAGGGATGTTTCCGGACCTTCCGGCCACTGGGATAAAGCCAGGTTTGTCGGCGGCAGCATACCCAGGGCGTGTGTCCATGGGCCGAGGAATTCCGGATCCGTGAGCCAGTCGATCATCTGCGCCGCCAGTTCCTGGTTATCGCTGTCGTTGTCGACGATGGCCAAGGACCACGTTTTCGCGAACCCAATACCGGGTTCTGTTTGCGTCGGCAGTGGGACGGCGGAGAGGACACGCAGATCGCTTTCCAGGAGGAATTCATCCAACGGAGCGACCGCACTGGTCGCTCGTTCTGCGACAAGCGCCTGCCAGGTTTCGGTTGCGCTGGCATATTGAAGAGCGGCCGTCGATAAGATATCAGAGTTCCAGGCCGAGTCGTAGAAAGTAAGAACTTCGGTCAACACGATGGGATCGAGTGCCGGATCGCCGGCATCGTCGACGAGAGAACCGTCGAGCGCCAGGTACTGTGCGAGGCTGAAACTCGCCGCTGGATCGTTGGCCGGAAAAAGGAACGATTCAGGTCCGGCGAGGATGTTGGACCAGGTCATCGGCGGTGTTTGGAAGAGAAAGGTGCGATAGGCCAGAATTTCGGTTTCGCTGGCGATCGGACGGCCGTAGAAGCTTCCCTCGATTCGAGCGATGGAGACCGTGTGGTCGTACCAGGCGGGAGACGCCGGCGCTTCGAGGAACGTTTCGAGGGGCAGGATCAGGCCGTCGATTGCAGCCGCTCGAAGGCTTTCCGGGGTAAGACTGATGATGTCCGGTGTTACACTCGGTGCAGCGACCATGGCGGTCGCCAGACTTTGATACAAGCCTCCAACCCCCGTTTCCTCCTTGATGCGAATTTCCACCTCCACGCCGGAATGACTGCTTTCAAACAAATCCAGGCGTTGCCGCAGCAGCATACCGGCCGGACTGCCATCGTCCGGATCGAATGCAGGCGCCAGCCAAAGCCGCAAGACGTTATCAGCTGGTTGAGGTGACTCAGTCGGGGTGGCGGTTCGAATTTGCTCAGAAGGAGCCGGCGTCATCAATTCAGGTCCGTTCGTTTCTTCGGCTGGAACGCAAGCAGAAACAAGCAGGACCGAGATTACGAGGAAAGTGCGGTGTAATTTACTCATGTCCACGGCATTATACTGCATACTTCGGAAAGTGGATTTTAGCGATTTGAAAGCAGCGGAGGCTGCATCCTTCGTGCGAAGACGGCGGTTGAAAGTACATATGCGCCATCAGCATTGTGGAATGGATGTGCTAGAATTTGACTCGATGGCAGCATCCGATCAGATCCAGCCGATCCTGGAAGGGATCCCCTCCAAGCCGGGTTGTTACTTGATGAAGGATGCGCGCGGGCAGGTGATCTACGTCGGTAAGGCCGTCAACCTGCGCAACCGCGTGCGTTCCTACTTCCATGCCTCCGCGTCACACAGTCGGAAAGTCAGCGAAATGATCGAGCACATCGCCGACATTGAGTGGATCGTTGTCGGCTCGGAACTCGAAGCTTTGATCCTCGAAATGACACTGATCAAGCGCTATCGCCCCAAGTACAACGTACGCCTGAAGGACGACAAGCGTTATCCGTACATCAAGGTCCATTGGGCCGATCCTTTTCCGAAGGTGACAGTGACCCGCCGCGTACGCGACGACGGCTCCCGCTATTTCGGGCCCTACACCAGCGTGTGGGCCGTACATCAAACGCTGGATGTCCTGCGGAAGATATTTCCATACCTGACGTGTGACCGCCATATCACCGGGGAAGATTTACGGGCCTGTTTGTACTACGATATTAAGCTCTGTGCAGGACCCTGCATCGGCGCCATCGATAAAGCCGCCTACCGCAAGATGATCGATCACCTTTGCCGATTCCTGCAGGGTCAGACCGCACCCGTGGTTGAAAACCTGGAAGCAGAGATGCAGTGCGCTTCTGCCGGCATGGATTATGAACGCGCAGCCGTCATTCGAGATCAGTTGCAAGCCATCGAGAAGGTCGTCGAACAGCAGAAAGTCGTCCTGCAGGAGAAGGTCGACTCGGACGTCATCGCTTTTGCCAGGGACGATCGCGACGCTTGTGTGCAGGTTTTCTTCATTCGCGCCGGCCGGTTGATCGGGCGAGAATATTTCGTGTTGGAGGGCACACATCAAGCGGATGACGTCGATCTCGTGCAGTCCTTCGTGAAACAATTCTATGCCGATGCGGCTCACATACCCCAACGTGTACTGCTGCCCACCGAAATCGAAGAGAGTCAGATCATCGAAAGGTGGCTTTACCAGCGCCGGGGTGGGAAGAAAGTCCGCCTCGTCGTTCCCCGCCGCGGGAAGAAAAGGGATCTGGTGCGGCTGGCCACCGAGAACGCCGCTGAGACGTTGGCCGCCCTGCGCGCACAGTGGGAAGCCGATCGCAGCAAACACGTCGAAGCCGTGGCGGAATTACAGACTGCGCTTGCCCTGTCCAAACCTCCCAACCGCATCGAATGCTACGACATATCGAACATCCAGGGCACGGCGGCCGCAGGCTCGATGGTCGTTTTTGAACAAGGCACGCCAAATAAACAGCTCTATCGTAAATTCACGGTAAAAACCGTCAAAGGTCAGGATGATTTTGCCAGCATGGAAGAGGTGCTCGACCGTCGATTCCGGCGTTGGAAGATCGCCGACGAAGAAGCGCGTAAACCCGGCGGGAAACGCGACGCTTCTTTTGGTTTCTTGCCGGATTTATTGATCGTCGATGGGGGCAAAGGACAGCTGGGCCGTGCGGTAAAAGTGCTGGATCAATATGATCTCTCGGGCGAGGTTCCCGTCGTTGGCCTGGCCAAAGAGCACGAAGAGCTGTTCCTGCCGGATAATCCCGATCCCGTGTTGCTGCCGCGCCGGTCCGAGGCGCTCTACCTCATCCAGCGCATCCGGGACGAAGCCCATCGTTTCGCACTGAAGCACCACCAAACGCAGCGACGCCGCTCCGGTTTGTCGTCCAAACTGGATCACATTACCGGAATCGGCCCTGCGCGTCGAAAAGCGCTGATTCGGGTTTTTGGTGATGTGGAACGTATTCGCCGGGCGAAAGTGGAAGAGTTGATGCAGGTCCCCGGAATCAGCCGTGGACTGGCCGAGCGCGTAAAGGCAGAGCTGTAGGCGCAAATGGAGGCGCAGATGCGTGTTGCCTGGATCGTTGATGACGACGACGAAATGAGTCAAGCTGTAAGCTTGATGTTGAAGCTGCTGGACTATTCCTGTGAGATCTTTCGTGATGCACGCAGTACTGGCCGACAAATGCTGCAGGGCCGCAAACCGGACGTCTTCATTCTGGACATCAACATGCCGAATGTGTCGGGAATTGACTTGCTTCAATTCATTCGTTCACGCCAGGGTTTCCAACATATCCCGGTGGTGATGCTGTCTTCCGAAACCACTGACGCCCAGGTGGATGAAGCCATGCGGGTCGGTGCGGATGCGTTCGTTTTCAAACCGGTAACGCTGGAAGAATTGGAAGAGGCGTTGGATCGAGCGATTCACAAGCGCTTATGAATGTGGTATACCAATCATTCTTCCCCTGATGATGAAGATCACCTTTATAATCTACAGCCCGTTTCGCTGCACTTTACTAAACAATGGATCAATAATTTAGGAGCCTTGGAACATGCCAAGTGTAATTCGGTACTCTGGGAGCGTAAATGAAGATCGATCTAAACGATCTGGTTTGTTGAGCTTCCTTTATTGCTGTGCGCTGCTTTTGTGTGGATTGCTGGCTACTTATTTACTTTCCCTCGCGATGAAAAGTGGTATGGGAATAAGCAGCGATTCAATTGCCTACATCGGCGTTTCCGAGCACATCGTCGCTGGGAAAGGTTTGAATTGGATCGGTGGGGATGGAACATTACAGCCAATGACACATTTTCCTCCGCTGTATCCCTTATTGCTTGCCGGGATTCAGACTGCGGGATTGAGCAGTATTGAGGCGGCAAGATGGATTAACGACCTAGCCTTTGGTGCGAATGTTTTCATGATTGGCTGGTTCATTTTCCGCATAAGTGGCAACTTCTTCGCCCCGATCGTAGGTTCTCTTTTAGCTGCGTGCTCACCGATCATGATTTCTTGGCACAGCATGGCCATGTCGGAGCCTATTTTTATCACTTTCTTGCTTGTTGGGATGGGTTTGTTGAGCAAGTACTTCGAGCGAAAAAGGGTGATTCTGCTGATTGGTGCTGGAGTGTTATTTGGTTTGCATTATCTGACCCGATATGCGGGCTTGTCAATAATTGTTGCGTCAACACTCGCTATTTTCCTTAGTCGGGCATTCAATACAAAACAGAAAATTCGATCCATTCTAATGTTTTTGCTTGTATGCATTACCCCAATGATGGTTTGGATGGTGCGCAATATGTACTTGGCAGGCAATTTCACAAATCGAAGGATACTCTGGCACCCTCCAAGTGTGTCAAAAGTGAAACACGCATTTGCGATATTTTGGGAATGGATCGTTCCATATAAGTTCACCTACACAGTGCTATATGGAATTATTTTTAGTCTGTTGATAACGGCCATCTTTCTCGTCATCTACTATCGTAAACTAGGCAAAGAAAAATGTATAAAAAAGGTAGATCGTGCACTAAAGAATAGCTTACTCATCATTCTGATACTCTACGCCTTATGTTATTCACTCCTTATTTTGGCAACGATGACCTTTTTTGATGCGTCAACTCCAATGGACACGCGGATAACTTTACCCTTGTACATTGTCTTTTTGATCCTGATGCCCTCCGCGCTAACAATCCTTTTTCGAGGGAGAAGTAAACCACTAAAATACATCTTGTTGTGTACCTTGAGTGGACTCCTTCTGGTTTCGTATATTCACAGAAGCGTTGAACTGATTGATGTGATCAGCGTATATCCCCGCGGATATGGTTCGGAATCGAAACAGCAATTTGCAGATATCGATGAATTACGTGAACTTCCAGCTGACACTGTAATTTATACAAACAATATCGAAGGTTTGTATTTCCAATTTAACCTGTATGGGCATCGGACTCCAATTGGATTCGATAGTGTCACGATGTTAAACAAACCACAATATAAACAAGAGTTGACACAGATGCGGGAATTATTAGAAACCGAAAAAGCTGTATTGGTTCTATTCTTTACACATATACGAATTACACCGTCTGAATGGACAGATGGCTTGAAACTGTGGTGGGAATATCAGGGAACGGCTCTGTATGCTGCGAAGGATTTTTACGATCGGAATCCTTAGGTGAGGCTTACCGTCGAGGTTTCAAACATTTCCCTTGTTAATGCGTGATTGTAGTATGCGACGTATCCTGTTTTACAGTTACGTGTCGCAAGATCATTTTCGGGGATATATTCGATTGTGATTGATATATTGAGCTACTGAATCTGATCAACGATCCTCAAATCCTAAATACAAATTCATTCCCTATTTGTGAATCATTCTACGGCCGGCGGCTCGATGAGAAGTCCCAATCTCGCTGCGGCCGTACAGAGATGCATCCAATCCTGCTCGCGGATGAGGATCACCGTCGGCCCGAGGGTTTCCTGTAGATAGCGGGCGGTCGATCGATTGTTCTGCAGAAATTCCAAAGTCTGCGTATCGTGCACCTGCAGGATCAGATTGCGTTCGATCCAGGCTTCCGATCCCCTTTCGGACCAGCGCTCCAGTGCTTCGATTAACGTGGGCGGCATGTCTTTTTCAACGGCAGATTCAAGGATGGAAAGGATGTGGCTGTATTCCAAGCCCTGGTCCTTCGCGACGTCCAGCGTGGTGGGGGTGATTCGGTAGTGATAGTTGTCTTCGTCTATCGATTCCCACTTCGTAAAACGTGCAATTTGATATCGCAATGATCTCACGGCGCGCCGTGGTACACGCAGGCGTGCGTCCGCCCATATGGACGCTGAGGCCGAACTTTCCTTGATCGTGAGCGCTGTTTCACTGTCGAAGAAGAGCGAAACGGCCGGCGTGAGACGGAAGAACGCCGCGGCATCGTGCTCAGACAGCATTCCAAGGTCGGTTACGCCCAGCCAATGGAGTGGCCCCAGCAGCATGTACCGCAGCATTGCGCCATCGATTGCATCCCAATCGTCGAAGCCGTGCAGGATCGAACCCGTGCGTTTGTCTTTGAAATACCAGGAACTGAAGTCTCCTGCCGGACGCTGGAAAGCCGGCTGTCGTATGCGTACGTCCTCCACGAAGCCGTCCAACCCCCACCAGGTTCCGTGGGGGATTTCCTGCATCAGTTGGAGCGCCGCACGACGGGAAGTGCTCGGGTCGTTCGGCCAACGATCCCCCGAGCGTTCCAGGTATTCGATACCCTGCAGGTCGTTCCATTCCGTGGATCGAAGCCAGGTGAGCAGCAGAGTTTTCAGCGCCTCCGCCCGGGTGGCTTCGAGGAATGCCCGCGTGTTTTCCGGATGCGGAGCGAGCGGTTTGTCGTTAAGAATGGAGGCCTCGCGCAGAATACAGATCAAGAAATCGAGCGAATCGGGTTGCAGTAGAAATGTCGCCAGACGGCTGCGTCGCTGCTGGCTGAGTGTATCGCTCTTCTCGGGATTTTTTCGTAGGGCTGCAAGAATCGTCGTGGCGTCATCCACGGCAGCCGATGAAGTTGCGATGCGGACGGCGGGTGTTTCTGAGGGATGGCCATACGGTTCGCGTTCGTGCCGGGACGGTTGTGGGAGTATGTGGGCCAGATCGTTGGGAATGTATGCGAACTCCATCGGGCCGGTTTCGCTGTCCCCAAAGGCGCGTGCGATCAGGCCTCGATACCACAACGATTCGAGCGGAGATGCGGGAGATCGCCATGGTTTGTCCCGATCACGGCGGGCGGCACCCATCTCGCGCAGCGGCCCAAACATGCGTATTAAATCGGAAAGCGGCGCCTGGTCTCCGTGGCGTTGGATGTAGACGAGTGTTTTGCGTACACCGGAGGGCAAAGACTGGACGATCTCTTGCGCGGTGGGCGGATCCAGCATTTGCTTGGTGAGTGATTGCGCCGCGTGGCGCGAGGAAGCGGAGGGAACGTCAAATCCCCAGAGTTCAGATATGATCCGTAGGTGACCGAGGTCATAATCTTCGAGCGTTCGCTGTAAGGTCCTCATGGCTGCAGTACGCAGTTTCGCGCTTGTCCCACTTGTCTGCAAGTGCCTCGCGCCGGGCTAGCGGATAATCTGGATCGCCTGCGGCAGCACGTCGACTTTCAGGCGCTGTATTTTTGAGCTGAATCCGGCGAAAACCTCACCGTCGATGTGCGCCGTGAACGGATCGTCGGACACGAGATCGAGCTGGCGAAACGAACCCAGGCGGACCGGTTCGAAGCGGCCGTGCGTGCCGCGCATCACTTCTGGTATGAGACGGAACATCATCGGACGGGATACGTGCCGGATCATGGCGTAGTTGAAGATGCCGTCGTCCGATTTTGCTCCCGGTGCGACGTAGAAGCCACCCCCTTCGCGCGGACCGTTGCAAAGCACCAGCATGAGCACGTTTTGCTCGAACTTTTCCGTGTCCGTTGTAATGATCATATGCGGTGCGTCGTGGTTGCGCAAGATGGTTTGAATTACCGCCCACAGGTACATGCCGAAGCCTTTGATGCGGGTAATGCTGTAGGAATGGATCGTAACCGCAGCATCGAAGCCGATCCCCAGCGTGTTGTCGACAAATTCCGTACGCCCCGAATCATCCGTTACCCGACCCAGATCGATCGAACCGGTCTCGCCGGCGTAGACGCGCTGCATGGCGATCTCGGCGTCTTCCGCGATTCCGTTGTTCGAACAGAAATCATTGCCCGATCCAAGGGGCACGGCAGCCAATTTGGGACGGCTCTCGGCCGGCGTGTGCATCAATCCATTTACGACTTCGTGAACCGTACCGTCGCCGCCGAGGGCAGCGATCACTTCAAAACCGTCCCGGCACGCTTGTTCCGCAAGCTCGGTGGCGTGTCCGGGGTATTCCGTTGCCGCCCAGGAGCCACCGCCGCTACGCTCGACGATCGACTGCAGGACCATGGCTGTGTTCCAGGCCCGGCCGCGATTGGCGTGTGGATTGAAGATCAGTTTTATTTTTGTGTCCATGACATCGGCTCCCTCGCTGCGGTCGGAATTCGTCGTTCGTTCGTGCGGCTACCGGTCGTTATTTGGACGGCTGAGGTTATATCGGATAGCCAATAGTACTTTTTTTAAGCCTAACGTTCCTTGACTTATCGCGTTGTGGTTATTAAATTGAAGTTGTGCGAGCTCCAGGGCACCAATAGATCGATTGTCTTCGTCGGCCTTGGCTAATTCCGGCTCCGTCCCTGAACCGCCAAAGAAAGAGCGTGCGTTTCAGGAAAAGATAGCGCCGACCTGCTGGAAATATGCCCTTCCGTTAAGGTTTATCGACGATGGCGTCCCGACGAGAGCGGCAGTGTCGGGCTATCTTGAGGATGGCAGGGAGCTCGTCGGCGTTGTTCCTCATCCGATGCTCAAGTGACTTTCTCCGATTTTTAGATCGTAAAACTCCCAATGTCCTCGGAAAATAGACCACGAACGTTACTTCACCAAGTTGGTCTTATGTTCTCAACAAGAATCAACCCTCAAGATAAATGGAGGGTGCGACGTTTCGAGAAGATTCGCGGGCAGCTTTTCTTGGCAAAATTTGGGTGATTTTTACTGATCTCTGGGAACGCCCATTCAAATCCCGGCGGTTACGGGCGAGCTATCCTTCGAGGATGGCTTTTATTTCTCGTATCGTCTGGGCCGGTGTCTGGAAGTGGATCGCCTGCAAACCAACGGCTCTTGCTCCAAGGATGTTCTCCGGGAAATCGTCGACGAAGACGGCTTGTTCAGGATTGACGTTCAGCCGTTCGATGGTGCGTTGGTAGATGCGTGCGTCCGGTTTTGCGATGCCGACTTCGGCCGAAATGACGATCTCATCGAACGCATCCGCGATGTGCCAAGTATTTCGCAGCACCTCTCTCAGATCCGGCCAAGCGTTGCTGAGTAACGCGGTCTTGTATCTGGGGCGTAAATCACGGATGAACTGCACCAGTTCCCAGTCCACCCGATCACCCTTCCAGAAGTCGCGTTCCAATTCCGGGCGCGCTTCAGGAGGCAGGCCGAGTTGTTCGATGACCCAGTTCCAGACGTCATCCGGGCGTGCTTCTCCGAGTGTGGCTTTGCGCCCCATCTCGCCCTCGAAAACGATTTGCGATAGTCTTCGGTCGGGCAGCCCGAGTTTCTTTTCCCAATGCGTTCTTCCGCTTTGGTCGTGCGTGCGCACGATGACGCCGCCCAGGTCCCAGATGACAGCTTTTAACATGACCCCGTCGATTTCCATGTCAGTTATTCGCGCCGGCTTGATCGATCAGCAAGCAGATTGTATCCGAAAGTACGCCGCTTGCGATCGTGATCGGTTGGCCGCATTCAGAGCGACTCGGTCGCCAGTTCAACACCGGAACGAAGTTCGAGGGCGTACGTCAGCCGGTTGCGTTCGACGTGCATTCCCGCCCGTTTGTAGAGGCGCAGGGCGCCGGTGAGATTTTCGGCGTCCACACCCAGCCCCACGCCCTGTTTGCCGCGGCGGCGAAACTCGACAAAGGCATGCCGCAGGAGCGCCAAACCGAGTCCCCTCCGGCGCCAGGGCCTACGCACACACAATTCTCCAACCCAACCGATCGCTGCGTCGTCGTCGGCTTCCGGTCTGCACAATGCCATGCCTGCGATTTCTTCGCCGTCGACGGCCAAAAACCACAAGGAAGGATCGAAACCGTCGCGATTGACGAGAAAATGCAACCAGCGATCGAACCCTTGTTCAAAGGTGGTTTCTACGTAACCCCAATGATCTCGGAACGCTTCGTCGTTTGCCAGGTAAACGGCTTCAGCGTCTTTGGCGTGATTGTACGTCCGCAGGCCGATTCCCCGGGGCCAGGTTGACTCGGATAGCGGTCCGTTGAAATCGATGCGCATGCGATAGGCTCGTCGAATCAAGCGCATTCCGAAATCTTCGAACAGGCCCTGGCTCGCCTGGTGATCGCCGTATGTGCCGCAGTACATGGCGATACGATACGGTTCGGGAACGCGGTCGAAAGTGGCTTCGATGGCGCGCGCTTTGCCCCAACGAAGCATCGCCGTTCCGATACCCTGTCCTTCCCATCGAGGATCCACCCGCGCCCAGACCCAGGGGTGAACGGGAGGGTCGAAAATTGCCCAGACTTCAACGCAGCCAACGATCGTGTCGTCCTTTGACAACACGAGGCGCGTGTCGTGTTCGAGTTCGAATCCGGGCGCCTGCCATTCGCGGCGGTATTTGGTGGGCGTGAATTCGTCCACGCCGATCATCTTCTGCGAACAACGATTGAACATGCTCACAGTTTCTTCGAGATCGTCCATCGTTGCCGGACGGACGTTGAAGCCCCTGCGTTCGAAAGCTGAAAAAGGTGTTGGCTTCATATGCGCTTCTCTTTCTTGCGGTACTCATCCGCGGGTCGAATCTGTCTGATCGATACTGTTCCGGTAGGTCGTATAGCGTTTCACCGACTTGTATCCGACGCTCTCGTATAACTGCAGTGCACCGTTGGGATTCCGTGTGTCGACGCCCAGACACGCTTCCTGCATGCCCATGCCCTTGAGCGAGTGCAGGGATTGGGTGAGCAGTGCACGAGCGAGACCTCGTCTGCGCCAGGGTCGGCGAACGCAGACGTTCTCCGTATAGCCGCGCTTTCGACCGTATTGTCGATTTTCGGCGTGGTCGATGAAGTTCAGAACCATCCCGGCGACTTGATCCCCGTCCCATGCGACTTCCCACAACTCAGGTTGGAAACTGTCGCTTTTCTGCCACCATTCGTAGGCCGACTCCGACACCGGAACGTAGCCCCAATGGTCGCGGAACGCTTCGTCCATCGCTTCCCATACCAGACGGTAGTCTTCAGGTTTCACCGGGCGGATCTCCAAACCCGGGGGCAACGGTTTTCGCTCGATGTGTTCCGAAAGCGGCCGCAGCATGTCGTAATCGAATCGGATTGGCCGGTAGCCGTGCGATTCCAGCATCGTCATCGAACTGGTGTCGCTGTCCGCAGCCCAGGTCTGGAAAAACCGTGGACCGTTCGAACGATGGCTCTTTGCGAGCGTGCGCAAGCGTTGCTGTGCGAACTGAAGCAGCGCGGTGCCGATTCCCATGTGGCGCCAGCGCGGCAGGACGTGTCCGATGTGATGGTAGATGCGCGGTCCCGGCTCTTCCTGATTCCAATGAACCCGGACGAAGGCAAGGGCATCACCCGCCGCTTCTGCGATCAGCACGTTCTTGAAGGGATTGAAATGATCGAGGTACGCAAAGGTGCGCGCGGCATCCTCCTCACTCCAACGAAAATCGATAGCCTCGACGTCGTAGCAACGCTGCGTGATGTCCGCGATGATGGCGATGTCATTCTCGCCGCGATAGAGCCGGTAGCGCACATCCACCTGCATGGGAAATGTGCTTCTCTCTATGGGTTTTCTCTGTACGTGTTCCTGCAACATATTTCTACCTCTTCAATGTAACTTGAATCATCCATCTCGGCTCAGTTTCCCGGTGCGTTTTGCGTAGCGTTCGGCTACACGGAAGATCTGTAGACCCATGGGAATGGCGATCACACCGATGAGCAGCGCCGGCCAGATATCCGACCACAAGCTGCCGAGTGCGGTGCCATCGAGCATGGCGGAACGCACCCCCTGCAGCACGTACGTCGCAGGCGAGAAGACCGCCGCTTTCTGCAGCAGATCCGGGAGCACGTCGATCGGGTAGTAGACCCCGGAGATGAGCAGCAGTGTGGCGATGATCACGTGCGTCATCTGCGCGCCGCGCTCCGGAAAGAGCAGCGGCAAAATCGAGCCGACGATCCCCACACCGATGAACGAGAGACTGCCGGAAAGCAGTACGACAGTTGCGCCGAAGATGTTGGCCTGGGCGAGGTTGATGTCGAAAAGCTCAACTGTCACCAGCAAGATGACGCTCGTGAATAAAAAACTGTACACGACGGCGAACATCGTCTGCCCGGTCATGTGCGTGATGCGGCGGATTGGGGCCATGAGGGTGTACTCGATCGTGCCCTCCCAGCGTTCCAGTCCAATGATGTCGGTGATCCAGTAAAAGATCGTCGCCAGATAGCGCCATACGAGTGTCCCGATCACCAGGTACAGTACGAGGAAACGCCCGTCAACACCTTCGCCGCCCACCTGTTCCATGCCCATGCCGATGTAACTCACCGACAGGCTGTTGGTGATCGAATAGGTCATCCAGACCATCTCCCAGGACCAGTAGCGTTTCACCAGATAGATGTTGCGCTCCACAAATGCGTAGGAAGCTCTCATTTCTTGAAATGCTGACGATACCATTTTTGCTTTGCCTCCTTGATTGCTTCGTTGCGGACAAAGGCGGGCGTCTCTCAGTCCACCTTTGTCCCATTTCCGTTCGGTTTGGCCAGCTTCTTCCCCGTGAGTTCGAGGAACACGTCCTCCAGGGTCGGTTCGTGGCCGTTGGTCGCCTTGACCAGCTTCTTCAATCGAGCCGGCGTGTCCATGGCCACGACCTTGCCCAGATCCATGATGGCGATGCGATCACACAGTTTGTCCGCCTCGAGCATGTCGTGCGTCGTCAGCAAGATCGTCGTGCCGTCCTGATCGCGCACTTCACGTACCAGGGCCTGAACCTCACGTTTGGAGTGTGGATCCAACCCGGTGGTCGGTTCGTCGAGCAGCAGGATGGCCGGCCGGGTGAGCAAGGCGCGCGCGATGGCGACTTTCTGCTGCATACCGCGCGACATTTCCTCGATCGGTTTTCCGGCGGATTCACGCTCGAGGCCCAGACGCTCCAGGAGTTCAAGCGCACGCTGGCGGGCTTTACGATTGTTCAAACCGTAGAGATGCGCGGCGTAGCTCAAGTTCTCCATCGGGGACAATTTTTTGAAGAATGCCGCCTCGACGGATACCCGATTGATCAAGCGTTGGACTTTGATCGGTTCTCGGACGACATCGTACCCCAGAATGGTCACATCGCCGCCGTCCGGCAAGAGCAGCGTGGCGATCACGCGCACCAACGTGGATTTGCCGGAACCATTCGGTCCCAGGACGCCGAAGATCTCGCCTCGTTTCACTTGAAAGGAGACGTGATCGACGGCCACGGTCGCGCCGTCCTGGCCGTTTTTCTCCTTGCGGCGCCAGAGAAGAAGGTTGGGTTTGTTGAAAATCTTGTATGCGTTCCGGACATCAATCGCTTTTTGATTCACCGAGATTCTCCTTTATAAACAAATCGGCCGCGGTTTTCCGCGGCCAAAAGTCGGACGAAAATAAAAAACCGCGGGCGCTGGAGCGCACCGCGGTCTCGTGAATACGAGATGGTTACCTGTCGGTAGGCGCACTCCGCGAAGGCATGCTGGCAACGAGTCCAATATCGGACTGAATGCGAAGCACCTGGATACTGCTGAGGCGAATTTTCATCATTCGGTGCGCCTTCCTTTCTTGAAAGATGTGCCTAGTCTACTGTAAAACGATACCATCGTCAACCCTGTCGTCCCAAATGATTGCACTCTTCGCTACGGCATCTGCAGCAAGGCGATCGCCTGCTCGACCGAATCGGGGCTGCCGATCAGGCCGATGCGGTCTCCGAGTTGGAGAACGGTATCGCTGTGCGGCACGGAGACGCTTTCCTCGTGCTGGATGCTCAATATGAGTGCGTTGCCGGGCAAGCGAATCTTGCGCATGGGAATCCCGGCCAGCCGGGAATTGCTGCAGTATACCTCTCCAACTTCGACGTCGGCCGTGTCGTGCAGCAGGATATCGAACGCCAACGGATAGCGAATGGCGCCTTCGAGCGCCATCGCAGTCGCGAGCGCAGGCTGAACGACTTTCACACCCAAGTTTTGAAGCTGCGGGATCAATTCGACGTCGCTGATGCGTGAAATCACCAGGGGGATGTCGAAGGTCAGGCGGGCGAGGCTGCATACCTCCAGAGTTTCTGTGGAACTGCTGGTCAGGTCGAGCAGGACGCGGGCCGTCGCGGCATCCGCTACGGTCAATGCGGAATGGAAATCCGTACAGTTGCGGTGGATCGTCACTTTAAGCTTTTCAAAGGCTGGGATGCGGCTTTCGTCCGGGCAGATAACGGAAACCCGTTCGCCGCTCGGCAGCAGGCGTTCAGCCAGGAATTCGGCCATCTGATCTTGCCCCAGGATGATCACGCCCTGGCGGACGGCTTCTTCGCTTTTCGGATAGAGTCGGTTAAAGAGGAGTGGTGCGAAAGTGCAGGAGATGATGGCGAGCAGGATGATGGCGGCGTTCAGCGCCTCGCTGATCACGCCCAGATCGCGGGCGATCGATGCGGCGGCGATGATCAAAGAGAGCCGGGCGGAGAGCAGGAAACCCGCCGCAAGCGATGCGCGCCACGGGAACTGGAAACGGAAGATCGACGCCGGGATGACTTTGACCAAAGCGGCCAAGACAACGAGCACCGGTATGAGCAGCAGGGCGGAAGGAGATTCGATCAGCGCGCTCAGATCGAATTCTACGCCGACCATGATGAAGAAAATGGGGATGAAGAAGCCGTAGCCGATGGCGTCGAGTTTCTCACGTGATTCGACGTCCGTCGATCCGGCGATCAGGCTGGCAATCGCACCGGCCAAAAACGCTCCGAGGATCAGCTCCACACCGAGCGCCTCGGCAAGCACCACCCAGGAAACCATCAGGGCGAAAGCGCCGCGAACGCGAATTTGGGCCGTGGCGCTGGAGAGGTCACTGAGAATCCGGCGTAGGAAAGCCGCCTCGGTGAAACGCTGCCCGATCCTTGCCGCCAGCACGAACAGCGACAATAACGCTGGAATAAGCAGCAGATCGAGCGTCAGTCCCTGGCTGTTTATGGCGATGACGATGGTCAGCAACAGCAGGGTGACGAAATCGGCGATGGAGGCTGCCACCAACAAATACTGCCCATAACGCGAGTCCAGGATTTCTCTTTCCTTGAGCACCGGGACGACGACGCCGAGCGAGGTCGTGCTGAGAATCAGCGCCATCAAGAGCGGATTTTGGACGCCGTCCAGCAACGATAGGGCGTACGCGCCCAGCAGCGCAAGCCCGAGGGTGCCCGTCAGCAGAATGAAGGCGACGGGGAGCGGTTGTTTCCACCACGCATGCTTTGCGCTGTTTCCGCGCGTGGGCAGCAGCAAATTAAAATCCACTTCCAATCCCGAGAGGAACATCAGGTAGGCAAACCCGAATTCGGCAAGGAATTGCAGAATGGGTGAACTGTCGACCAGGTTGAAGCCGCTGTGGCCGATGATCACGCCGGCGAATATTTCGCCGACGACGATGGGGAGACGCAAGCGTCGGATGCGGCTGGTGAGAATGGGAACGACCACGGCCAGCACCGTGATCAGCAAGAGTGCAGAATAAGGATTGTGATCCAAATGTGATTCTCCCGAATATCGCAGATCGAATAGGTGATGCCTAGACGTGCCGGTTGCTACTTGAATGCCTGGATGAAATCTGCCAAGAGTCCGTAGGCGGTTGTCCGCGTGCTGGGGTTGGATTCGACGATCGTGAGATCGCCGAGCACGTCGCTGCGGAAAGTGATGGCACAGGATGTGCCCTGCACGTCGAAAAGCGGATTCTCGGGTCCCACAAGCGTAGGCCGCACGCTGGCGTGGATTCCCCCATCGTGTTTCTCCGCGCGGCAGAGCAGTTTCCAGCGCGTTCTCTCCGCCGCAGCCGATAGGACGTCCTGTGGATCGATATTTTCGATACCCTCACGTTCGACCTGATCCGGTGTGAGCGGGGATCCAATGAGCACGGTGACCAGAGCCGCCACTTTGATGGCGGCGTCCCATCCCTGTGTGTCTCCCTGCGGATCGCTTTCGGCGATGCCGATGGCTTCGGCGGCGGCGACCGATTCCTCGAAGGACTTCCCGTCTTCCATGAGGGACAGGATAAGGTTGGTGGTCGAGTTCAGGATGCCCTCGAAGGAAAGGATTTCGGCGGCCGGAAGTGTTTCTCGCCAGGTTGCAAATACCGGGGCGCCGTCCATCACCGTGGATTCGAACAGGAAGCGCTTGCCGTGCTCCTTCGCCAGCACGGTCAATTGGTCGAAGGCATGGACCACGGGTCCCTTGTTGGCCGTAATGGCGTGCATTCCGTTTTCCAACGCGGTGCGGATGTGGTCGATTGCCGGTTGGCCGCTCTGGTAGTTGACGGGCGTATTTTCGAAGAGAACGTCCGCGCCGCATCTGCGGACGAAATCGAGGCTATCCTCCGGCGTCTCTACCGTCGAGAGCCGGGAGAGCGATACTCCTCGGCCGGCGAGATCGAGGGCTTTCTCGAGCTCGATACCCTGTGAATCCAGCGCCGTCCCGTGACGTCCCGTAGCGATGCCCACGACACGCCAGGCGATGCCGTGTCTGTCGCGCAGAGTCTTTTGCTTATCGAGCAAGAGGCGCGCCAATGCCTGGCCGACGTTACCGAATCCGATAAAAGCGATTTTTACGTCCTGCATGCTACCTCGATCAACTGCGTCGTTAATTGCGAAGGATTATACCAGTGGGTACGGGTAAGGCCGCCCCGGGCCGGGCTTGGGGAAGCGCCGGGCCACGAGCAATTTCCTGGCACGATCTTTTAGCGCCTGGATTTCGTCTTCAGAAAGCAGTTCCTCGTAGGCGGTGTACAACTCCCCAGCCTCATCCAGACGCTGCAGAAACGCCTTCACGTCGGCGAGAAGTTCCTGCGGGATGGGTTCGTCGACGAAGTCCCACACCACGGTGCGCAGCTTGTAGTCCTGGTGGAAGCACACGCCGTGATCGATCAAGTGGATGTGTCCATCCGGCGCCAGGAGAACATGGCCGCCTTTACGATCGGCGTTGTTGATCAGAAAATCGAAGACGACGGCCGGGCGCAGCCGTTGTTTCTCCATCTCGCTGAAACTGAAGTAGTGACGTTCCGGGTCGGCGTCGATGAACAACTGCAGGGAGCCCGATCCGGCAGGGCCATCCCGGCGGAGCACCGTCGGGGGAACGAGATTCCACCCCAGCGCGTTACTGGTGATGAAAGCTGCAACTTCGCGTGCGGCGAGTGTCCCGCGCGGGAAGTCCCACAACGGTCGCTCCCCCTGGGATGGTTTATACACGGCCGGTAGCGTTTCTTGATCGCAGGTCACCTGGGCGAGGAAGGTGTAATTCGAACTCCAGGTGAATTGACCGACGACCTCGATCTCACCGAAGGTGAGATCGTGCAGCACTTTCTGGAGTTCCGTATCCGTTGGAATCATCGTCTTCCACTTCGACATCAATAGCAGCGCATACTTACTGCTGAATTCAGGATGGGTTCCCGGAAACGTTAGTGTTTGTGGCCGTTGCGTTTGGGGCAGAAGTGGCCCTCGGGATCGATGGGTTGACCGCAGTTTCCGCAAATCGGGCGTCCGCGGCTGGCGACTTCCAGTCCCCAGGCGCACATACTGCGGAGTTGCGATCGTGTGCACCAGAATCGCGCGACGTCGCCCGCATCGAGGTCTTCGCCTTCGGCTTCTATCTCGCGCGCTACGAGCACTAAAAGATCGTTGTCTTCATCGTATCCCAAGCCCATGTGTCCGACACGAAAGGCGGGATCGATCGGTTTTTCGAGCTCCATTTCATCTTCGACGAAGGCCGCTTCCGCGTTCGAGAGATCCGGGAATCGTTCGTCGAGATCGGCGAGAAATTGTTCCAGTCCGATCGCCAACGACTGCACCTGCTGCTTTTCAACGATCAGGGTGATTAATTCCTCACCTTTGCTTGCCTGGATATAGAACACGCGTTGGCCCACGGGGCCAATGGCCCCGGTCGTGATTCGAGTTACCGGCTTCAGATCGTATTCCTTGGATGTCATCCGGACTCCAGCAACGATGTCTCCTTTGAAACCATCGCTTTTTCCCAGTGCTACAGGAAGTATATCATCCTCGCTCGGCCGCCAAGGTGGCGCGCCGGTCGTTCAGACCGACGAGGCGTACGTGAGCGCCGTGGACCTGGAGAATGCTGATGGAAGCTGGTGAAATCGTCAGCCGTTGAAAAAGGTCGAGCGGCAGGCCGATGTAATGTGCGAGGGCGAGCTTGATCGGATCGGAGTGGAAGATGCAGGCGATGACCGCCTTGGGCGTCCCGTATTGAGCGCGCAGCGTCTCCAGTTCGGAGACGATGCGGGCCTGGGCCTCGGGGAAGGATTCGCCCTCGGGAAAACGCGCCAATGAGGGGATGCTCTGTATGATCCGCCACAGCTTCCGCCGGTATAGCCTTTTCAGCGAAGCGCCTTGCCATTTCCCGTAATGAATCTCCCCCAGGTTTTCTCTGACGATGACATCCTTTTTCTTTGCTGCGGCTAGCGGTGCGGCGGTTTCCAACGCCCGTTCGAGCGGACTGGAAAAGATCGCCCGCAGTCTGACGGGTCTCAACACTTCCGCCAGGGCTTCCGCTTGCAGCTTACCGCGCGCATTCAGGTGTACGTCGGGAAGCCGGCCGGCGAGTTTCCCTGTTTTTACAAAGTCGTTCTCGGCGTGCCGGATGAGCAGGATGGTGGTCATACGCGTCGCTCAGCGTTTTTGATCGCCACGGCGGGTGAGGTCTCGTTTGATAGTTTGGATTTCGCGTTCTTGCGGCTCGGGAAGGGACTCGACCTGCTCGATGCCCAGCGCTTTACGCTGCGCCTCGCGCCAGCGCGCCAGCCTGTTTTCGACTTCCGTTTCGTACCCCTGATCGGAAGGTTCGTAGAACACCGTTCCCAGGAGCTCGTCGGGCAAATACTGCTGGCCAATGTGGTGGGCGGGAAATTCGTGCGGGTACTGGTATCCTTCGCCGTGCCCCAGTGCTTTTGCGTCGCGATTGGCGTCCTGGAGATGTTTGGGCACATCAACGATGCCCCTTTCTTCGACCAATTTGTACGCTTTGAAGTAGGAGACCGCACTGTTCGATTTGGACGCCGTGGCGAGGTAGAGCGTGGCCTCCACGATGGGGTACACCCCTTCGGGCAGACCGACGAATTCGAAGGACTGCAGCGCCGCAGCAGCGACGACCAATCCCATCGGATCGGCCAATCCGATGTCCTCGGAAGCCAGGATCAGCAGTCGGCGCAGGATGAAGCGCGGATCCTCGCCGGCGTAGAGCATCTTGGCCAGCCAGTAGAGCGCGGCATCGGGATCCGACCCGCGCACGGATTTGATGAAGGCAGAGATGGTGTCGTAATGTGCGTCTCCGTCCTTGTCGTAGAGAATGGCCCGGCGTTGGATCGATTCCTGCGCTACGTCGAGGTCGATGTGAATCGTGCCGCTTTTATTGGGCGGGGTGGTTTCGACGGCGAGTTCGAGGGCGTTGAGGGCATTGCGCGCGTCGCCGCCCGCGACGTGAATGAGATGTGCCAGTGCATCCTCGTCGATCTTGATCGATCTGTCGCCGTAACCGCGTTCTTTGTCGTGCAGCGCGTGCTCGATGACCCGGCGTAAATCGTCGTCGTCGAGCGGCCGCAGTTGGAAGATGCGCGAGCGCGAGACCAGCGCACCGATGACTTCGAAATACGGGTTCTCCGTGGTCGCCCCGATCAGCGTGATGGTGCCGTTCTCGACGTGGGGCAGCAGGGCGTCTTGCTGCGCTTTGTTCCAGCGGTGGACTTCGTCGACGAAGAGGATGGTGCGTTTGTTGTACAGTTTGCGCCGTTCCTGGGCTTCGTGGATCACGCGCCGCAGTTCCGGTTTCCCGGCCAACACGGCTGACATGGTCTCGAAGTGGGATTGCGTCGTGTTGGCGATGATCATCGCCAGAGTCGTTTTTCCGGTGCCCGGCGGGCCCCACAGAATGATCGAGGCGAAGAGGCGATCGGCTTGAATCGCGCGGCGCAGCAAACATCCCTCGCCGACGATTTCCTCCTGTCCGACGAATTCATCCAAATTGCGCGGCCGAACACGCGCTGCCAGGGGCGCTTCGTGCATCAAACGTTCACTCAAGGCGTGATCGAAGAGGTCCATCGGTTATTCGATATTGTACCAACGAGTCGCCCTGCATGAGGCTTTTTCTATCAGAATTGCATCGGGCTTTCCCTATGTGTATCTGATGAAGTTGATGACGGCCAGTAGGGCATTGCGTTTGGGCTGCATGGGTGCTGGACTCCGAGTTAAGCAGGCTATGTTAGAATGTCCCCTCGATGGACACTTGCACTGCGCACGGGATGAAATCAAGCTGCTGTGCGTAATCGGGAGTACGATCGCAGTGACAGGGAAGGAAACGGAAAGACAGGCGTTCACGCTGGCCTCGGCCTCTCCGAGAAGACGGGATTTGATGGGACTGACCGGATGGGACGTACGCGTTATTTCCACCGACGTGAACGAGCGTACGAAATCCGGCGAGGACGCCCAGGCATTGGCCCGCCGCCTGGCGGAGGCGAAAGCCAGAAGTGCGCTGGAGCGGTCGAACCCGGAGGGCATCCTGCTCGCCGCGGACACGGTCGTGGAATACGAGGGCCGGCTGCTGGGCAAACCGGGTGACGAGCGAGATGCGCTGCGCATGCTGACGGAACTGCGCGGGCGGAATCACACCGTCGTGACGGCGCTGGCGATCAGCCAACCCGGTAACGGATCGGTAGAAATCGAAGCCTGCAAGACGTCCGTCCCGATGCGGGAATACGCTACGGAGGAACTGCGTGCGTATGTCGCCTCCGGACGTGCCTTCGATAAAGCCGGCGGATACGGAATACAGGACGAGGATTTCCATCCGGTCGATGTGGATCGATTGGCCGGCTGCTTTGCCAACGTGATGGGTTTGCCATTGTGTCATCTCGTGCGCGCCGCGCGACGAATGGGAGTCGAGCCGCCGATAGACGTTCCGGCGGCATGCCAGGCGTATACCAGCTATACTTGTCCGGTGTACGCGGAGATATTGAGGGACGCATCGTGAAACGACTATCGATTGTCTTTCTCTTTGCACTCGCGCTTTCTGCTTGTACGGGTTCGAACGGCACGCCGAATCAAGACGGAGGAGAAGGGCTGCCCAGCCCACAGGTGACCACGCTGGCAGCCCCGAACCCGGATGAGATGGCGGTCCGATTTCTGGATGCGTGGAAAGACATGGACTACGACACCATGTACGCACTCCTGAGCTCGTTGACCCGGGATGGATTGTCCCAAGACGATTTCGTCGAGCGCTATGAGTACGTGCGCACCACGGCGAACATCATCAGCCTCGATTACCAGATCGTTTCGAGCCTGGTGATCAGCCCCCAGGCCGCCGAGGTGCGCTACCGTCTGACGCTGACCAGCGGAGTCGTCGGGGACATCGTGCGCGAGACGCGCATGGACCTGAAGCGCGAAGGCGCGGACTGGCGTGTGGCCTGGACGGAGGGCATGATCCTGCCCGAACTGGAGGGCGGCAACCGTTTGCGTATGACCACGCTGACTTCGACGCGGGCCAACATCTACGACCGCAACGGCCTGGCGCTGGCTTCCGAGGCGACGGCCGATGAACCCAACGTGGCCGCTTTGTGGCTGCAGCCCGATTTGATCGGCGACGCGGATTCGGAAGACGCCATGCTCTCGGCGCTGCGGCGCATGTTCGGGCTGCCGGACAGCGATCCGATCGTCCAGCGCTATGCGCCCATCCGTTACACGAATTACTTCACCATGTTGGGAACGGTGCCCTACAGCACGTACGAAAATTACGGCGGATTGATCGCCAACCTGGATGCAGTCAAGGTGCGCTTGTACGGCGCCCGCTACTACTTTGGAGAAGGGCTCACGCCTTTTGCGGGCGCGGCCGCACCGCACGCCGTTGGATACGTCAGCCAGATTCAGGAAAGTGAATTGGAGGAACTCCGGGCGCGGGGTTACGCGGGGGACGAGTTCGTCGGCCGCACCGGGATCGAGGCGGTCTACGAAGACGAACTGCGCGGCGTGCCGGGCGGCACGCTGTATCTCACCGACCCGCAGGGCGAAATCACGGAAGCGCTCGCCTCGCGCGAGGTAGAGCTACCCTATGCAGTGTACACCACCCTGGATCGCGATCTGCAGTTGGCGGCGCAGGAAGCCTTCGGCGAGTTTGCCGGAGCGATCGTGGTGCTCGAACGCGACTCGGGCGCCGTGCTGGCGATGACCTCTTCGCCGGGTTTCGACTCCAATCTATTCGACTACGAAAATCCGAACGCGCAGTTCGGCAACGCGCTTCCGATGTTGAGCGAAAGCCCGCTGCAGCCCTATACCAATCGCGCCACGAACGGCACCTACCCGCCGGGCTCGACGTTCAAGATCGTCACCTTGGCGGCGGCGCTCGAATCCGGAGAGTACACCGCCAGTACGATGTACGACTGTCAATTGGAGTTCCTGGAGCTTTACGAGCGGACCGGAAGACCGGAAGATATCTTGCACGACTGGCGCTACGACAGGGATTGGCCTCCCGCCGGGAAGATCAACCTGGTCCAGGGCCTGGAATACTCCTGTAACCCGTACTTCTGGCACATCGGGCTCGATCTTTTCGACAAAGGAATGCCCACTGCCATTCCCGATATGGCTGCGGCGTTTGGATTGGGACAAGAGACCGGCATCGAGATCGGCGACGCTGCGGGCCTGGTGCCCAACCCGGAATGGAAACTGGCTGAAGTCGGCACGGGTTGGGAGATGCACGATCCAGTACAGCTCGCCATCGGCCAGGGGGCGATGCTGGTCACACCGCTGCAAATGGCGCGTTTGGTGGCTGCGGTGGGAAACGGCGGTACGCTGTACCGGCCGAGCCTGGTGCTGCGCGTCGAGAACGCCGACGGGGACGTGCGCTACGAGTTTGCTCCCGAGGCGCAGAGCGAACTGCCTGTGAGCCCGGAGAATCTGGCGGTCATCCAGCAGGCCATGACCAACGTGGTGCGCGTGACCACGGCCACGGCCTACCGCAAGTTCCTCGGCCTGAGCGTCAACATCGCCGGCAAAACCGGCACGGCAACCACGGCGGGCGAGGGCGACAACCCGCACGCCTGGTTCGTCGGATACACATTCGAGGGGCGCGAAGATAAACCGGACATCGCCATCGCTGTCGTGCTCGATTACCGGGGCGAAGGCTCGGATTGGGCGGCGCCGGTGTTCCGCAGAATCGTGGAAACTTATTTCCGCGGCCAGGCGCAGTCGCTCTACCCCTGGGAGGCGCGCATCGGTGTGCCCAAGACGGCAACGCCGGAACCGGAAGAGGGGGAAGCAACGGCCACACCCGAACCTTAACCAAAGGCGAACCCGTGACTGAAGAACGCAAAATGCCCGGCCTGATCGTACGTGCGCAATCCGGTTTCTTTCACGTCGAAACGGACGAAGGCATTGTCGTGGCGGAACTGCGCGGCCGCTTGACGAAAGAACGCATGGAGACCGACGCCGCCGCATTGGGCGATCAGGTCTGGGTTCAGGTGCATGCGGACGGCACGGCAACGATCGAAGCGGTCGAGGAGCGCCGGCGTGTGCTATCGCGGCGATCCCCGGGCAAGATCGAAGTGGAGCAGGTGATCGTGGCCAATCCGGATCAGTTGATCTTCGTCTTCGCCTGCGCCGATCCGGACCCCAATTTCCGCATGCTGGATCGCCTCCTGGTCGTCGCCGAGCGCGAAGGAATCCCGGCAATCGTCTGCGCCAACAAGATCGACCTGGTCACGCGCCGCAGCGCCAGAGCGGAATTCGGGGAATACAAACATCTTGGCTACCGCGTGATCTACACCTCGGCGTTATACGGAAAGGGTATACGCGGTCTGCGCAAGATACTGCGCGGGAAAATCTCCGTTTTCGCAGGTCCTTCGGGCGCCGGAAAAACCAGTTTGTTGAACGCCGTACAGCCCGGGCTTGACCTGGAGACCAAGGAAATCAGTGAAGCGACGCGGAAGGGACAGCATTCGACCGTCGTGCCCAAGCTAATTCCGCTCCGGCGCGGGGGCTACATCGCCGACACGCCGGGCTTGAAGGCCTTCGCCTTGTGGGACATCGAGCCCGAAGAAGTGGACGCTTATTTCCCGGAGATGCGCCAACTTGTGGCGGAATGCGATTTCAGCGACTGTACCCACGAGCACGAGCCCGGATGCGCGGTCATCGCCGCCGTGGAAGCGGGAAAGATCAGCCCGGAGCGCTACGATTCCTACTTACGTATCCGCCATGGGGAAGTGGAGTAAAGACTTCCGAGGGGACCGCGCTGCGGATCGACAAATCCTCACAGCAATAAATATTGCATAGAATTGATAACTAACAGCGGAAATTGTCTTCCATGACCCGATCGGAGGATCGTGTTCTGAGAAAGGAGCGATTTACAGCGGCCGCAGGATGCGGTCCTCGCGCAGACGCTTGAACCACAGCGAAGCGCCGCGAGGCATGGTTTCGATGGCAGCCTCCTGCCAGGCGCGGACGCCGAGGCCTTGAATGGTCTGGGGTTTATAACCCACGGCCCGCCAGGCACCGACGTGCTGCGCCAAATAGGGAGGCAGGAACAGCAGGGAAGCTTCGCTCTGCAGTTCAATCGAGGCTTCTTCGACCGCCTGCATCAATGCGGGGATCACTTCTTCGACGGCCAAACCTTGCTCGAAATATAGCTCGTCGATGCGGGTGACCAGATTCTCGACCTGCCAGCCGGTCACGCCCGCAAGGCGGCTGTCTTGTTCGATCAACAGGTACGCTTTTTCCCCAAAAGCCGCCATGACTTCCGCACGCGACATGCGCCGTTTTCCGTGCGTGGCGTGGGTAATGAAGCGGCCGATTTCGTCGGCGTCTTTGGGCCGGCCGCGGCGCACGATGTACTCGCCGGGGCGGGATACTTCGGGCTCCGGCAGCAGCGGTTCTTCGGGCTGCGGCAGCGATGCCCAGGCGTCCTGTACCTGATCCCAGGTGTCTTCGAAAGAGCCGTTGTTGGTGATGACGATCTTCGCGGACTGGAGTTTCAGCGCCTGCGGGAGCTGCGAGGCAACGCGCTGTTTGGCCATCGTTTCGCTCATGTTGCGTTTTTGGATCAGTCTCGCGACCTGGAGTTTTTCGGTCGCATCCACGACCCAGATGGTATCGCAGCCTGCAGCCAGGTCCGTTTCGAGCAATTTAATGGCTTCGATCACTACGACGCTGTGTTTCGAGCGGCGGATGAGAATATCAATGGCATGGGTGACCAGGGGTTGAACGATGGCCTCCAGTCGTTCCAGCGCTTTCGGGTCGGAGAAGACGACTTTTGCCAGCTTGGCTCGGTCGATTTGCCCCTCGCCGTCCAGCACCCATTCGCTTTTACCGGTGGCGATATTGCCGGTGAGGCCGATGACGTATTTTCCGGGCCAGCGACTCAAAGGCGGAACTCCTTTGATACATTAACGTGCTTCATTCTAACCTTGCGTGTATTGGATGTCAAAGGCCACATCATCGATTCGGCGATGCGTGGTACACATGGCTCCCGATTGCAAGGTAAATATCGTTCGGTGGACCGAGCGTGAAGGCAGAGATTTCGCCTTCAAAGGGCTCCGTTGGCAGGTATTTTCCCTGATAGACCAACCGCATGCTGAAGTGCAGTACGCTGTTACTGAAGATGTCGAGGAAATACAGCGACGGCTCCGGGGGCGGCGAATAGTCGATCTTTGCCGCGATGGCGCCGGGAATTTGCGGTGCCGCCTCGTGCCCCGGTCTATCGTCTTGGAATTGCGGATTCTGCTCGCATTCCACGCGTATGCGGTTCGTTTCCTCGAAGCGCCGGCAGCGGTCGATGCGGCCGTCGGCATAGAGGATGAACAACTCGTCCCCGGCCATGGCCATGTCGATCGACCCGCCGAGATCACGCACGTCTTCCACGAAGAACAATTCCGGCGTGCCGCTGAACAGGCCTCCGGTCGCGTTGTAGATCCAGACGGAATTCTTGAGCGGATCGAGTACGTACAACGTGTCTTCGAGAACGTCTATGGCGCGGATTCGTCCCCAGCCGATGTCCGGTGGCGAAAGTTGTGCGATCGCCGGCTGGCGTTCCGGCGCGCAGTACAGCAGCGTGCCGTCCATATCGATGGCCACGACGCCTTCCGCGCCCAGCGCACCCGGCTCGGGTTGAACGACGATGTCCACGATCGGGTCGAGATCGGCGTATTGGGTGCTCGAGTTGAGGCAATCGAACGCGGGGTCGATCTTGTATCCCCGTTCCGGCGTGCCCCAGGCGTGCCACATAATCTCGTGTTCCGAATCCAGGACGTAGATATCGGTTTCGGAAGCCGCCAATGCGGTGATGTTCGTGTCGCTGCCGAATCCGCCGCTCACCATGGGTTTGAATTCGAGGCGGCCGATCAAATCAAGCGCATCCAGCGCCTCGACGGTCTTCTGCCACAACGTATCGGCCTCTTTATTCCAATCGTAGTCCTTTGCCAGTTCCAGGAAATGGCGTGCCGCATCCCAATCGCCCCGGGCCGCCTCTGCGCTCGGTTTCATCTCTGCGATCTGAACCGCTGCTTCGGCCTGATACAGATATTCTTCGAATTGCTGCGAGCGGCCGCGTCCGAAGTAGGCGACGGCCGCGATGGCCACCACAACCAGCGGGACGCCCACGGCGGTTCCGATGAGAAAACGGGTGGATAATTCACCGGGCGCCGGCGGTTCTACGAGACCCGGCATCATACCGGTGAGCAGATTGGCAAAACGGTGACGCAGGGAAATCAGACCGTCGGAAATCTGTTCCCGCACATCATCGAACGTTTTCGCGAACTGGCTGCGCGCCGGCCTTGCGGCGCGGCGGTGAGCTGCGGTTTGTGGGCCGGTACGTGGTTGTGCATATTCACCTTGCAGCTCGTTCCTCGTGTTTGCGGCCGGCTCCTGTTGGGCGATTTTCCTTTCACCCCGCACGACCAGGCGTGCAAGCACGCCGGTAAGATCGTCGTTGCTTGCGGCCACCAGACGATCGATCGCCTGTACCGGATCGACGGACGAGAGACCGGATAACGTCGTGTCCGACCAGATGGGGGGCGCAGCCGTGGTAAGAATGAAAAGATCGTTCGGCTGAACCTCGAGGTGATGGTAGCGCACGTAAGGCGAGATGGAGGCGCCCAACGGTCGTCTGCTTGCCTCTTCGGAAGTCAATCGAAGCACTCGCCCGGGACGTACGAGTACCGCCTGTCCGGTTCCCGCCTGCGCGATGTACAGATCTCCGAGGTGAAGCGCGCCGGCCAAAAAATGACAGCGGATGGGCTCGCTGACCTCTTCATCTTGATTCAGGTCGGTGAGGTGATCGTTGATGGTCTCCACGGCCTCGCGCAATGCGGAGGTCACCGAACCCGGCGTGCCGAAGTAGGCGTCCAAAGCAAGACGCGTGAGGTGGTCGATGAATCCGGATGGGGGGCTGCTGCCATCGGAAAACCGCAAGGTGACGAAGAGCATGTCCTCCTTGCGCCCGCGCGCTGCCCGCCGCGGCGCGGTCTGTGCGGCCGTGCCGGGTGGCGGTGTGATTCTGACACCGCCACCTGCGATATGGAGTAAGGCTACATCTGCTTCCAAGGTTTCACTCTCTTGTGTATTTTACAGAATCGCCGCCAATGAGCAACTCTCGGTCTCTGATGGTGCAAGAAGCTTGCCTGGACTGGTAGAATGATACGATAATCAGCTCGTCCCTCGAACGTTGCACGGTTGCGTATGTCGACTGAACTTACTTCCCACACACCGTTCCAGCGCCATGTATTACGTTGGAACGCCGTGGCGAAGATTGTGGATGGGGAAATTGTAAGGCTGGTTTGCGAAAGGAAACAAGATGCGGATCTCTTTTGTGCGCGACGATGAGACCTTCGATTCCCGCTCCGGGCTCTGGAACCAACTGCTCGCGAAGTCCATCACGAACGTGCCCTTCCTGCGCCACGAATTCCTGCGTGCCTGGTGGACGGACATGGGCGGCGGCGAGTGGGAATCCGGGGATCTGTGGATCGCAGAAGGTAGAGATGCGCAGGACGATCTGATCGGGATCGCGCCGATTTTCCTTTCCTCCGTAGATGGTCGACGCACGTTGATGTTCATCGGTTCGCACGAGATCGCGGATTATCTGGATTTTATAACGTCCATCGAAAATTGCGAATCGTTTCTCCTGGCATTCTGCGAATCGCTGGTTGCAGACGGTCCCGAAGGTTGGGAAATCCTGGATCTGTATAACATCCCCGAAGGCTCGCCCAGTCTGGCGGCGCTGGAGAAACTCGCCGCGGAACGCGACTGGCAGGTCAAACGGGAGATAACCGCCCCCTGTCCGTGGGTAAGCCTGAACGGTGGTTGGGAGGATTATCTATCCCGTTTGGACTCGAAACAAAGGCACGAACTGCGGCGCAAGATGCGCCGGGCAGCGAAACATCTCCCCAGTGTCACCTGGGAGGTAGTGAAACCCGAAGACGATATCGAACGCGCGACGGATACCTTTTTGGGGCTGATGGCCAAAGATCCCCAAAAGGCGGATTTTCTATCCCGGGCGATGCAGACGCAATTCCATCGGCTGACCCGCAGCGCCCACGAAGCAGGTTGGCTGCACCTTTCGTTTCTGAAAGTCGGCGAGCAATTTGCCGCGGGGTACCTGAATTTCGATTATGCAAACCGAATCTGGATTTACAATTCCGGCATAGATTTGGATTTTCGATCGACTTCACCGGGATGGGTTTTGTTGGGGTACATCATCCGCTGGGCTGCTGAGAATGGCAGGGACGCGGTAGATTTCATGCGCGGTGATGAAGACTACAAGTACCGCCTCGGCGGCGAGGATCGTTCGATCGTACGTTTGACGATCGAACGAAGTTGACCCCCCACCGGGCCTTCGACGATGAAAAGTGCATATCTCGGCTTGACGATAACGGTCGTTCTTTGGGGTGCGTCTTTTGTGGCGACGAAAGTCGCTTTACAGGAGCTCACGCCCGCAGTAATCGCCTTCTTGCGTTTCGCCATGGGCGTGGTCGTCCTCTTTCTGATCCTGATCAAGCGAAACGAGTTGCGGCGCTTCACGCTTCGAGAATTGCCGTCGCTGAGCGTGTTGGGCATATTGGGGATCACCGTTCATCAACTGCTTCAAGCCAATGGCCTGCAGACCGCCTCGGCGACTGCCACCTCGTGGATCGTCGCAACGATTCCGGTGTTCGTCGCTTTGTTGGGCTGGGCTTTTCTCGGTGAAAGGATGTCGGGATCTCGGGTTCTGGGAATCCTGCTTTCCGTCTGCGGTGTGCTCGCCGTTGTCGGAAACGGTGATTTCAAATCCCTGATCCAGGGAGGCTTCGGCACTCCCGGCGATCGCTTGATCGCCATCAGCGCGGTGAACTGGGCAGTCTTCGTCGTTCTCAACAAGCATGTCTTCAAGAAAAGTGAAGCATCGGACTCACGATCGGCCGTGGGGCAGATGTTTGCCATCATGTCCATCGGCTGGATCTTATTAATTCCCTGGGCGATCGCCGACGGTGGGTTGGGGGAATTGGAGCGCGTGAGTCTGCAGGGTTGGCTGGCACTCGCCTTCCTCGGCGTAGGTTGCTCGGGTGTGGCGTACTATCTCTGGTTTAGCGGCTTGGAGCGTATCGACGCCACGCAGGTGGGCGTCTTTCTATACCTGGAGCCAATCGTGACCGTCCTTCTGGCGTGGCAGATCCTGGGGGAGATGATCGGCGCAGCGACAATCATCGGCGGTGCGGCCATCCTCGTGGGGGTTTGGCTGGTCAATCGTAGTCCGGCCCTTCGGCCATCGTACGCCTCGCCCGGCGAATAGCGGTTCATCCGCTGCCCTAGGAATTCCCTTCATAAAGCCGCAACTGCGCCTGGGTTGTCGGAAGTCTCGCAATTTTATGGCCAGGGCCAGATTCCCAGGCTCCAGATGAACGCCAGTCCCAGACCCAGCAGAAAGCCGAATCCCAGCAATGTTACGCCCCACAACATGATTTGTGTGGTCCGGCTGCGTTTTAAGAATCTTCTCCGTGAGTTTTGGGGCACTTCGAGGATCACGATGGTGATGTTGTCGTGTCCTCCTCGTTCTAGCGCCATGTCCGTGAGGTGTTCGACGGCCTGCAGGGGATCGTGTTCGACGAGAACCTGCTGGATCTCCTCATCTTCAACCAGATCCGTCAAACCATCCGTGCACAACAAGAGCATGTCTCCGGCCTGGAGCGTCATGCCCTGGTTGGATTCGGATTGTTTATCGCTTTCGTTGTCCTTCATCCGCAACCGAATGTCGGGCTCGGTTTGAAGCGGGGATCCGATGTAACGTCTCAAAACGTGAGCCTGTGGATGATCGCGCGCCTGTTCGGGTTGGATGATGTCATGATCGATGGCCTCCTGCACCCAGGTGTGATCGATGCTGATTTGCCGGATCGATCCATCGTGCAACAGGTATATGCGGCTGTCCCCGACGGTGGCCGTGTAGAGTCTCGAGCCGATGATCCAGACCGTGACCACGGTCGACCCCATGCCTTGTTGTGCGTCGTTCGTTCGAGCGGCTTTGGCCACGACATCATTGGCTTCCAGGATCGCCTGCTGCAGGCTTAACGTGGGCTGGGTGATGCGTGAGGCCGTCAATCGATTGACGATGGTCTCCACGGTTAAATCTGAAGCGACCTCGCCTGCATTGTGGCCGCCGATCCCGTCGGCAACGATGGCCAGCAGCGCCGGCACGGACGTTCGCTCCATGCGATAAGCCGTTACGGAGAAGCGGTCCTCGTTGTTCGTTCGGGTTTCGCCGGTATGGCTGTGTGCGGCAACGTTGAGGTGAGGTTTATCGGTTGGTATCACGTTTGGCTCCCCTGACTGTGTGTGGCAGTGGATGAATTGGCGGCACTCGGATAAATGCGGATCGTCGCCGGTGGTGCAGACGTGGACTGCAGAAAGCGCAGCTTCACTCGGCCAATGTGGATCAAATCGCCGTGGGATAGTATTCGCCCCTCTTCGGAGACTTCGTCATAATTGACCCAGGTGCCCGCCTCCGATCCTTGATCTTTCAGCAGGTAATTTCCGCCGGCCTGACGTATGAGGCGTGCGTGTAAATTGGATACGGATGGATCCAGCAGCGGTGCCGGAGTCATGCTGGGATCGCGTCCCAGGATGACGTCGACCCCGGTGAGTGGGATGGCATCCATCTCTGTATCATCGCTGTCGAGCAGCACCAGTCGAGCTTCCACTTCCTGTGGGGTTGCCTGCTTCCGGTAGCCGGCACGTTTCAAATGCTGTCTGAGTACAGACGAGTCCTGTTTGGTTTCGGCGGCCGCTGCCGTTTGCGAGTGTGTCCCGCTGAGGATCACAGTGGAGACGGCAATGCCCAAAATCAGGACCACGACAGCCCCGATCACGGGCCCGACTGCGCTGCGCAGTGAACTCAAGCCGCGCGGCGGTGTTTTGACTTCGATGGATACCGGTAGCTCTATGGATACGCCTTGCAGTCCCAGGTTGTCCTCGACGACCGCTTGAATCGTATGCGCCTGGGATTGAAGGTACTCGCTCAGATCCCAATCGAGGTAATCGAAAGGTTCCTGATCGCGAACCGCAACGATCTCACCATCGACGACCAACTGACTTTGTCTCAACGCTCTGGGGTGGCCGTCCGGAAACGTGATCAGCAGCTGCAACGTTCGGGAGGTGGGTGGCAGTTCTTCCAGGGTCAGGTTGGCTTCGCCGGTCTCTCGGGTGATTTGATCCGGAGGTTGGATGAACGCCACGTCCGGGGGCATCACGTTGATCTCGAAGGTCTGGATTTCGGAATAGACCTCGAGGTCGGCGTCGGTGAGGCGAATTTGAACCAGATGACTGCCGGAAGATATGACGTTGGAAGAGTAGGTTAATTTGTATTCCGCACGCTGCGCCAGGATTTTTTCTGCGAGTCCGGAGAGTCCCAGTTTTGGATCGAAGAAGAGGAATTGGCCGCCGGTTGCTTCTGCCAGTTGGCGCAGCGGTTCGGCTTCGGGCTGTTCCATGTTCTCTGCCTGGCCGAACAAGACGGGGTGTATGACGATGCCCGACATGCGCGCTCGAGTGATGATGTTGGAAATCGAGACGTCCTGTGGGATGCGCATCAAGGGTGTCAAAAAAACGACGTGGGTCGGCATGCCCGGATGGGAGGGCGCCTCCAGGGCGATGTCGAGGGCGCGCAGTAGAATGTCGTAGCCGTTACTGCTCTCCTCAAAAGCCGGCGTGAATTCGTCCAGCGTGGCTGCGAGGTCGACCGTCGAGCGCGTGTGCGACACCAGAATTCCCTCGGCCGTGACCAGCCGAAAATCGTCGACGTCGATCACACTCGCTGCCGGCGTCCGCCACCAGGACAGCAGCGCCTGCCTGGCCAATTCGAAACGGGAACGTCCGAGGGAATCACGCACCTTCATGTCCGCCGTCGTGTTGATCACGAAAACCTGACGCGTCCCGACTTGCTCCTCGGTTACGGTGTGATCCAACTGAAGCGCGTCATTTTCAAATACACTGAAGTTCGACGCCGAAAGCCCCGAGATATGCTCCCCGGCGCCATCGGTGACCGTGAGGTAGAGCGTTATCCGGGGGAAGTCGTCCGTGATCGGCCGGGAGACGCGCACGGTCACGTTCTGCTGCGCATGCGTCAGGGAGAACGGCAACATGAAAAGGAAGATGAGAAACGGAACGCACTTCCGTCGTATTGCGGCCGGCTTGGGCATGTGACCATTGTAGCATGTCACTTTGGGTCGGGAACAGGCAGTTTGCAATCGGCTTACAAACCGCGCGCAAGCAGGCACTCAGGTTGTATGATGCTGTTGAAGGAAGCGTTCGAAAGCTCGTGCAAGTAATCAGAGTCGGACGATTTTCGAGGGTGTGACCGGGATTGCGGAGAGAGCCATCATGAACACGAATGAGCGCATGATCCGTTTCGTTTTCGTCAGTGGTTTTCTGGCAGTCTTGGTTGTTGAGGTCTGGCTTCTGGTTCGAGCAGTCGGCATACTCGTGTAGATATTGCAATTATCGGTATATCGTTTGGTTGATGTGTCGGTTTTACAACTTGTGAGAATGTGCTGGTAGTATTTCGTCGGTAGTGTTTAGAGCCTCCCTCTGGCAGACCTTCCCGCTTACCCCCCATAAGCGGGAAGGTCATTTTAACGGCGGAGCGTATTTCGACATGCTGATGGGTTAAACATGAATCGAGACTCGGCGAAATGCGGATGCGATTTGCAGTGAAAAGGGGGTTTGAACTTCGGCCTTATTCCCACTCGATCGTTGCCGGAGGCTTGGAGGAGATATCGTAAACTACACGGTTTACGCTGGCGACCTCGTTGACGATGCGGTTGCTGATGCGCGCCAGGAGTTCATGCGGAAGCCGTGCCCAATCTGCGGTCATGAAATCGTCCGTCGTAACGGCGCGCACCACGATGGTCTCTGCGTACGTGCGTTGATCGCCCATCACCCCGACGGATCGAATCGGCAGCAACACGGCGAACGCCTGCGCAGTCTCATCCCGCAGCATACCCGCCTGATGCAGCTCCTGGGTGACGATGTGGTCCGCAGCGCGCAGTTTGTTCAGCCGCTCCACGGTTAATGGGCCGAGGCAACGCACTCCCAGGCCGGGACCGGGAAAGGGCTGGCGCCAGACGATCGATTCGGGAAGGCCCAACTCGAGGCCAACGGCGCGCACTTCGTCTTTGAACAAGTAGCGCAGCGGTTCGATGAGTTCGAAATCCAGGTCGGGCGGCAAACCACCGACGTTGTGGTGGGTTTTGATGCGTGCGGCGACGCGGCGATCCGGTGCGCTGGACTCGACCACGTCCGGATATATCGTGCCTTGAACCAGAAAGCGAACGTCCCCGGCGACATTCTCGGCTTGTTCTTCGAACACGCGGATGAATTTCTCGCCGATGATGCGCCGCTTCTCTTCGGGTTCGGTTATGCCATCCAGAGCGTCCAGAAAGACTTCGGTGGCGTCGATGGCGATCAGCCGGGCGCCGAGCTGTTCCTCGAAGGTCTCCACCACAGTTTCCGGTTCGCCGAGGCGCATCAATCCGTTGTTCACGAAAATGCAGGTGAGTTGATCACCAACGGCGCGATGGACGAGCGCGGCGGCCACGGAGGAATCGACGCCGCCACTGACGCCGGCGATGGCCCTGGTCGTTCCGATCCGCGAGCGGATATCTTCGACGGCGCTTTCGATGATCGAGGCCGGCGTCCATTGCGGCTCGCAGCCGCAGACGTCGATCACGAAGGCCCGGATGATTTCCACGCCGTTCGGCGTATGGCGGACCTCCGGATGGAACTGCAGTCCGTAGCGTTTTGCTTGCGGATCCCCCATAGCAGCGATGGGAGAATTATCCGAACTCGCCAGGATGTCGAAGCCGGGAGGCGGCGTTTCGGTGCGGTCCCCGTGCGACATCCAGACTCGCTGGGTCTGCGATCCCAGCAGCGGATTGGGGGTAACGACGTCGATCGTGGCGTGCCCGTATTCGCGTTCGCTCGATGCGGAAACGCGGCCGCCCAGGGTATGCGTCAGCGCGTGCATGCCGTAGCATATGCCGAGGATGGGAAGGCCGCTTTCGAGGACATAATCGGGGATTTGCGGCGCGCCTTTCTCGTAGATCGACGCCGGTCCGCCGGATAGAATGAAACCTTTGGGCCGGGAATCGAGCACTTCTGTGGAAGTTGTGTTGTAGGGGAACAATTCGCAGTAGACGCTGATCTCGCGTACACGTCGAGCGATCAACTGCGAGTATTGGGATCCGAAGTCGAGAACGGCGATGGAGTCCATTTCCTTCAGTCTTCGAAGATGATTTTATCGTCGTGCATTTCGGTAACCACGGCGAGCGCTTCGATGGGAATGCCGAGGCTGGCAAACACGTCGCGGCCACCTTCGAAACGCTTCTCGATCACGGCTCCAATCCCCACGACCGTTGCACCTGCGGCCTGGGTCAGCCGCACGAGGCCCATGATCGTTTGCCCCGTCGCCAGGAAATCATCGACGATCAAAATCCTTTCCTTGGCACTCAGGTATTCCGGCGAGACGATCAACTCCACGATGTGGCCTTTGGTGTGGGATGCGGTGAGCGTCAGGAAAATTTGATCGGGCATGGTCACCGGTTTGGACTTGCGCGCGTACACGACGGGGATATTCATGTGCAGCCCGGTCATCACCGCCGGTGCGATGCCGGAAATTTCAGCCGTGAGTATTTTCGTGGCTTGAACCCCGGCGAATCGTCCTGCCAGCTCTTTCCCGCAAGCGTCCATCAATACCGGATCGACCTGATGGTTGATGAAGCTGTCCACTTTGAGGATCCCGTTTCCGAGATTCTTTCCATCAGCCAGGATGCGCTTTTTGAGTTGTTCCATCTGCACTTCCTTGTGCGTGAAACGAATGAGGATGACCCATTGTACAACGAGCTATGGCGCGGGTAAAACGATTCGTCGAATTTGGTGTCGTTGTTCACTATTCCGGCATGAGTTTGGTTCAATCTGCTGGGATCTGAGCTGTATCGTTCGTCCGACTTCAGTATTCTGGCTGCGTTTGATCTGTGCTTGCTGCCTGGCGATCGTGTTCCCGGAGTGGCTGCCAGCGAGCACCGATTGAATTTGATTGGACTCCGACGAAATCTGGCAAACCCGGCTCGAATCTAAAGGGGATCTCGCCGCGGATTGCTGATCCGCGCGCGTTCGAAATGTTGGATGAGCCAGGCGTTGTACAAATGGTGATACAGGAGGTAGAACGTTGGGCCCAGGGCAACCATTGGATTGATGAAGGCCAGCGCGATCCAGATGACAAACGAAAGATTCTTGTGCCCCAAAGATTGCCCGGCTTCCTGCCAGAAATTGTGACCTCCGAGTAAAAAACCCGCGCTGAAATTGATCAGGCAAAGCAGGAGCGAAATCAGGGCGATGGCGGCCAACGCAGGTATGGAATCCGTGCTGCTGCTGCGCAGATAATACGACGCATTGGCACTGATGATAAAGACATTGGCGATCCACAACGGAAACGAGATGGCTTTGCCCCTGCGGATGCGATTTTGTGTGCCCGCGGGAAGTCTGGAAGCGAGACGCGCGAGGATCAACGGCACGAGCATAACAATCAACACCGGCCGCAGCACTTCGCCTACTGAAATTCGGATTCCTGAACCGAGCAGGGCCGGCAAGACAGTGGGAATGACGAACGCGCAGGCCAGGTTGGTCAAAATGACGGAAGCTACGACGTATTCCACTCTGCGCTGGACGAATGCGGTGATGACGGGTGCGGCAATGGCCGTCGGTGCGGCGGCGGTCATGAATGCGGCCAGAGCGAGGTTGGTGTTGTATGGCGCCAGCACGGCATATCCCCCAAATGCGATGGCCAGGTTCAGGAACAGGATCCAGATCACGTTTTTAGGAAACGACCTGAGATCGAAGTCGATGCCCAGAAAGGCAAAGAAAAGCATGACCATCAAGAGATATCGAATGAGAAAGGTCAGGGAATGAGCCTGGGGTACGAACACCCCAACCAGCAAGGTAAATATCAGGGCCAGACCCTTGCCCTGTGTGGGGAGAAATGCGCGTACTTTTGTTATGATGACTTCAGCCTGTAAAGAATTTCCCCCGCCTTTGGCACGTAAAGGGTGCCTTCGTCTTCGCGGTTCTTCCATTCGTCCGGATTTACCTCAGCGGGGTTGAGGTAATCCAGGTTGAGCCGTGCGCAGTCCTGCGCCGGGATTTTACTGGCCAGCTTGATGTGAACGTTCGGTTTTTCGACGCCGTCTTCCAACACGCCCGCGCCGCGCAGATGCGTGCTGTGTGCCAGCACACCGAGGGGAATGTCCTTGAAGCGCTCCCAATCGTTCAAGAAATAGGGCAGGATGTGATATCCGACTTCGTAGATATACCTGCCGTGCACGTGGCTGACCACCTCCAAATCCGGCGCGTAGATGACGACTTCGCCGCCCATTGCAACGACGGGCTCGAGCTTGTACATCGCCTTCGCCGCCGTCCACAGCTCGTCGTACATGGCTGGAGCACACGAGAGGACTCTGCGGAATGGTTTGTCATAGCGGCGGATGTGGCGCTTCGCGGACAAGTCCGCCGCTTCGTTCCAGGCAGCGACCGGATCACCGACGAACAAACCTCCCAGACCCTCGCCTTCCACCACCAGGGACACGAGGGAGTGAGGTGTATGCAGCCGGCTCGCAGCAGCATGGATCATGGCGCGCACGGGCGTCTCTTTGATCCCGATCGTCCCCACCACGCCCGCCAGCGCGCCGAGCCAGTGCGTTGCGTTGATCATCTCCGCGCCGGAGATACCGGGAAAGAGATACTTCTCTCCGCCCGAATATCCCACCACTTCGTGGGGAAACGTCGGCCCCAGGATGAGAATGTGATCGTAGTCCAGGACCGCCTTGTTGATGCGGATCTCGACTTCATCGGGAAGGGACGGATGCCAGCGCGCGCCTGCAAGCTGCTTGATCTCGTCTTGGTCCATTACACCCAGGGAGGTCAACGCCGCAGGATCGTCCCAGGCATGATTCAGCAGACCGATGTGCTTGAAGATCGTCGTCCGTTCATCGGCGTCGATGCCTACCAGACGCTGGAGACTCGCTTCCTGCAGCGCCGGATGCGTACCCAGCGCAACCATGAAATCGAGTCGTTTCGTGTCGCCCAGCAGCTCAACGAGAGTACGGAACAGAAACGGCAGCGGCAAGGTGCGAGTGTGGTCCGGAATCAGGACGAGCAGACGTTGACCTGCGAATTGGCCTTCGAGCGCGCTCGCAAGCGTGCTGCGTACCTCTACATCCGTCAGCCGTCGACCGGCCGGGGCGATTGCGTGGATCGTCATCCCGTAAGCCCTCATCCTATTTTAATTAACTGTATCAGATCGTTGCCTGCATCAGACTCCGCTGTATGCCGAGAATCCGCCGTCGATGGGTATCACCGCTCCGGTTACGAATGCGGAGGCGGGTGAGAGCAGCCACAGCGTTGCGCCGAGGAGATCTTCGGGTACTCCGTAGCGTTTCATCGGCGTGTGCGCCAGGATCGCCTGGCCGCGCGGGGTCGGATCGCCGCTTTTCTCATCCGTGAGCAGGAAGCGATTCTGTTCGGTGAGAAAGAATCCGGGGGCAATGGCGTTGATGCGGATGTGCGTCGAATAATTCTGCGCCATGTGAACGGCGAGCCATTGTGTGAAATTATTGATCGCTGCTTTTGCCGCCGAATATGCCGGAATACGCGTGAGCGGTCGAAAGGCGTTCATCGACGAGATGTTCAGGATCACGCCTTCGCCGCGTTCCGCCATGCCACGTCCGAATACCTGGCAGGGCAGGATCGTACCCAACAGATTCAGATCGCCGACGTGCCGCAGCGCATCGAGCGGCAGATCGAAGAATGACAGGTCGGGACTGGTTGTGGCCGAAGGGTGGTTGCCGCCGGCTGCGTTGACGAGAATATCGACCGCTCCGAACCGGTTTCGTACGGTTTCATCCGCCTGGTGCAGCGTCTCGATTTCGAGAACGTTGCCAAAGACGTGCGACGTGCGTTCCCTGACCGCTTCGGGAAACCGGTCGATGGCTTCGTGCGCCAATTCCTGGTTCAGATCGAGCAAGACGACGTTGGCGTTGCAGCCCAGCAAGGCGCCGGCAATTACGCTGCCCAGCACGCCCGCTCCGCCCGTGACGACCACCGTACGGCCGGAGAAATCGTAAAGCGCCGTGAGTTCTTCCATGTTCATGATTCTCCCTCGAGCAGGCCGAGATGTTTCTCGAAATGTGCCTGAAGACCGTCGAAATAGGCATCATCATGTTTAACGAGTGCGGCCTTGATTTCCTTTCCAAACTGCGCCAGCGCCGAGCCGTACGTCACGTGCAGGACTTCTCTGGCGTGGAAATCGTCCAACAACGCCGGAAGGTCGCTCGTGTCCGGCAAGAGATCCAACTGCGCAGACACGTGATACGTTTTCCTGTCGCTTTCGTACCGTTCGCGCCCCAACGCATAAATCCTTTCAAACAGATCGGTTTCGTACTTCGCCAGGACGCGCAGCGCCTCGAGATAGCTCGTGCCGGCGGTCTTCACGTGGATGCGGTCCCCCCAATATCTGGCGAGCAACGGATAGACGCTGAACTTATCCGAACCCGAATGCAGACTGAGCTTGTACCTTCCGAAGTGCGCCGTTACCATGGCATGCCTGGCAAGTTCGGCGTCCAATGCCGTCAAATCGCCGATGTAATCCACGCCTTTTTCGAATCGTCCGATGAACCGCGGCGCGAGTGAAGTGAATTTCACGCCCCGGCGGGTTAACTCGTTGGCGATGAAGAAATGCTCCGCCGGAGTGGTGGGTGAATCGGTTTCGTCGACGGAGACCTCGAAATCAAAGCCGTCTTTCACCTCGCTCAAGCGTCTGAACATATCGACCGCATGTTGGATGGCTTTGCCGTATTTGGCGGCGGCGCGCATCAATGTCTCCGTATCGAAGCGGCCCCAGGCCTGTTCATCATCGTCACACAGATACAACGCTGACAATTCGTCCCAGTCGTAGGCGGCGGTCTTCCCCCGCAATGCGTCCGGAGAATCGCTGTCGGCGGCGTTGTCCACATACTCGCCGGGGTCGACGGTGAAGAAAGTATATCCCGCCGCGATGAAGGGCGGAATATCGTCGATGGTTTTCAGGTGGTCGGCGTCGGCGCCCCAGGGAGCGTCCCATCCTGCATCTTCGACGGCGCGTCTGGCGTCGTCCATGACTTGTTGTGGGGTACGGCCCGTGCGGGCGTTCTCGCGCACGGACTGTTGGGCGAAGACCGGGGCAAACTTCGTGCCGCGCACTGCGGCGATGTGACCCGGCGTGGCGAGCCCGAGACGGTCGCCGAAACCAAAGGAGGGTTGGAGATCAAGTGGAGAAATCATCGTTGCATTCCTTATTATGCCATCGATTTCGAAGCTGGCCACACCGCCGAGTACGACGGCCAGAATCTCACGATCCCCGCTTTTGGCGCTGTAGCTTTCTCCGGCCAGGCAAGACGATCTCTCGCCCGAGCTGCTGCTCAATTCGTCTTCCGTTGAACCGGTGCCCGAAATCGCCGAGATGTGCCGGCGGCAGAACCTGGAAGTCTTCCAATTGCACGCCGGTGAAGATCTGCACGCGGCCGTAAGCGCAACGAAACCCGTCGCGCTAACATGGAACCTGTCCAACGCACAGCCTGGCGACTGGGGGTTCATTTGCCGTCTGTGGAACTATCCGCATCTGAGCCAGACGCCGTTTCTTTTCTACGGACAGCTCGCCGAAGACCAGGTGGGTATGACGGGTTTTGTGGTCAAGTCGTCGAACACGGGGACACTGCTCGATGCGATCCTTGCAATGAATCCCTCCGAAGGAAGCGGGCCGGTCCTGATCGTCGATGATGATCCGCACGTGCAAGCGGCCCATCAAGCTTTTGTGGCGGACGAGTTGCCCGGCTTCCCGATCCGCATCGCAGAAGACGGCGAGCAGGCGTTGGATTTGATGAAGGAAGAAGTCCCATCGTTGGTCCTGTTGGATCTCGTCATGCCGAAGTTGAGCGGTGCGGACGTGTTGGATCAGATGCGTGCAGATTCTCACCTGCGCCAGGTCCCGGTCATTATCCTGAGCAACAAGATGATGACGCTCGTGGACGCCGACCGGAATAAGGGGCATGCCAACGTGACCTTGCAGACCAAAGGCATCTGGTCGGATGCCGAGACGGCGTCCGCGATGAACCGGGCCATCTTCGGGGAAGATACGCTTCCGGCACACACGAGTGGGCTTGTCAAGCTGGCCATCGCCTACCTGCACCAAAACTACGCGCGCCCGATCTCGCGGCGCGAGATCGCTGAAGCCGTCGGGGTGAGTGAAGATTACATCAGCCGAATCTTCAACTGCGACCTGAACATTTCGCCCTGGGATTATCTCAATCGCTACCCCGTCCTGCGCTCGAAGCATTTGCTGGTGAGCATCGATGAGTCGGTGGGGCACAGCGCTTGCAAGGTGGGCTTTAAGGACCAGGCCTATTTCAGTCGTGTCTTCAGCAAGATCTCGGGAATGTCCCCACAGGCTTTCCGCGAGAAATCTCTCAATTGATTCCCTTTGCTTATTTCAATCCATCTCTTTCGCGGGTAAAGCAGCGCTTGACATAGAACGTATGTTCCGATACAATACGAACAAGTGTGCGACAATAAAGTCGATGAAATCGGCTTTATCGCGAGCCAAAGGAGGCATCGATGGTGAAAGGGAAGCTTTCTGACCGTCAACGCCGGATGTTGGAGTTCATCAATGAGTTCATGCTCGAGAACGGCTATCCACCTTCCATTCGGGAGATCGGTGAAGCGGTGGACATCACCTCGACGTCGGTTGTGAATTACAACCTCAATCGACTGGTCGAAGGCGGTTATTTGTATCGGGACCAGAACGTCTCGCGCGGCATCCGCCTTTTGGGCAAGGTGTCGAACGTCGTGGACAATTTCGTCGAAACCGTACGAATTCCCATGGTGGGACGCATCTTCGCCAGCGAGCCTGTACCCCTTCCCGGGACGGATTCCGCGATGTTCGGTGCGGACGAGGCGATTGAAATCACGCACGATCTGCTCAGTTCCACGGAGAATCTCTTCGCTCTGGAAGTGCGCGGCGATTCGATGATCGACGCCATGGTCGGGGACGGCGACGTGGTGGTGATGAAGCAGGAACCCGAGTGGCACGACGGAGATATGGTCGCGGTCTGGCTGAAGGATCGTGAAGAGACAACCTTGAAGCACATCTATCGGGACGGCAGCCGGGTTCGGCTGCAGCCCGCAAACCCAACGATGGACCCGATCTTCATCGACAACCCGGAGACACTCGAGGTCCAGGGAAAGGTCGTGCTGGTTGTACGCCAGTTGAACTAGCCGGTTGCATCAGCTTTTCGCTGCAAACAAAAAGTGGCTGGAGTCGCCCGGCGATGTTAGCCGGGAACCAAGCCACGTTGTTTTTCTATTTTCGCCAGGGAACGAAGTGGTCATTGCGGCTTCTGCAGTCCCCGGGCATGAAGAGCTTACGCACGTTTCGGTTGGCTGTTGCTCTTCTTTTTGGCCACGAAGCGGGTGGAAGCATCGAGATGGGCCGGCGCAGCCCACAAGTCGGCGAAATTCTCCCGTTCGACTCGTGCAGCTTCTTCCCCCGAACAGGTAATACCGGCGCGCAGGAATTGTTTGATCTTGCACACGGCGTCCGCATCGTGCTTGATGATTTCGTGAGCCAGCTCTAAAGCATCTTGCAGGGCCTCACCATCCGGCGCGATGCGGTTGGCCACGCCCGTTTGGTAGGCTTCGGTAGCGGTGAGGATTTTCCCGCCGGTGAGCCATTCAAAAGCGCGCGCGTAGCCGACGAGTCGCAGCAGACGCTGGCCGCCGCCCCAAGCCGGGCAGATGGCCAAACGGATGTGCATCAGGCCGAGAAACGCGCTTTCCGCCATGACGCGCAAATCGCAGGCAATCGCAACTTCGCCACCTCCGCCTAACGCAGCACCCTCGACGGCTGCGATCGTGGGACACGGCAGGTCGCCGAGTCGCTCGAGGGTAACGCCCATCGCGTCGGCCAAACGCAGGCCGTCGTGCCGGCTGGGATAACCGTGCAGCTCGTAAAGGTCACCCCCTGCACAGAAGGCGATATCTTTTCCCGTAACGATGAGTGCGCGTAGATCCTTCTTCTTATGGGCCGTTTCGACGGCTTCTGCGAAAGCTTCCATCGCTTCCCAATTGAGTGCGTTACGGACTTTCGGGCGATTGATCGTGAGAACGGCAATGCCTTCTTGTGGTTCGTCGAACAAAATCGGTCGCATAATACTCTCACTCCTTGACCTTGACGAAATCGACCAGTATACTTTTTTAAGCCGGGGTGTAGCGCAGCACGGTAGCGCACCGCGTTTGGGACGCGGGGGTCGGCGGTTCAAGTCCGCCCACCCCGACTTGCTTGTTATAACACCATATTGCGAGGAGGTTTCGGTGCGCGGCATACGAGTTTCCAAAAAGATACATAAACTCGACGTTCTTTTAGAAGCCGTCCGATACGGGGAAGGCGAGCCTCGATTGCAATGCGCTCGTGGTTATAAGCGCAAAGGATTTGTGTGGAGCGACGTCCTTCTTTTCGATCGCCAGCAGCTCGTCGATATGCTGAAATCGAAAAAGAAAGTTGCGTGTGGTCGTCCCACAGCGATCGATGGGGATTTCGAGGTGTACGGAAAGATTCAATATCGCGGAAACGGAGGAGACAGTATCCTGACCTGCGACGGCGGGGCAGGAAAGGAAAAAGAAAACCTGGGCTTGCCCTTGTTCTAAAATGGGTTCCGTTCTCCCGGAAATCTGATCCTGCTGCTTTGCATGCCTAAAGTCGGCGTGAGTTCACGCACGGGTTCATCAGTTTAATATTACCGGCACCAGACCGCAATTCGGTTTGGTGCTTTTTGGTTGCCAATTGCGTGTGAATCCGGAAGGTCAGCGCCAATCTGGATCGCCATCGAAGACATCATTGAACGTGACTCGCGTTATGGAGAAGTCGGCCAGTTCCAGGTAGTAGATGTCGTAGTTCCCGAGGCGGTTAGAGACGAAAAGTACGAGTTTTCCATCAGGTGAGGCCATCGGAGAGGCGTCATTTGCCAGGTTGTTCGTGACGTTTTCTATCACCGCCGTGTCGAGATCGATCTGGTACAGCTCGTAGTTGCCAGTGGTGTCCGAGGCGAAGAAGATCCGATCGCCGTTCGGATGCCAGGTGGGATACTTCGCTTCGCCGTAGCCGTCGGTGAGCTGATGGATGGCCTGGCCCTGTATGTCGACGATGTAGATCTCCGCATCGCCGGTTCGATTGGAAGAGAAGGCGATCCGGGATCCGTCGGGGGAGAATGACGGGTATACGTCGTATGCCAGGTGGTTTGTGATGCGCCGCACTCTCGTCCCATCCACGTCCATGATGTAGATTTCACGGTTGCCGTCCCGATCCGAGGAAAACACGAGCGACTCGCCGTCCGGACTCCAGGCAGGAGCGTCGTCGTTGTAGATATTCTTTGTCAGGTTTACTGTATTTCCCTCCAGGTCCATCAGATAGATGTCGCGATCGCCGTCGCGATCGGAAACAAATGCGATCTGCATGCCGTCCGGCGACCAGCGCGGGTTGAAATCCATTGCCTCATTCTGTGTGAGCGCGATCGGGTCGGACCCGTCGAGAACCTGGCGATACAATTCTTCCTCGCCGATGTTGCCTGAATGGTAGATGATCTCACCCCAACCGCCGCCGATCGCGGTAGGCGTGGGTGTTTCTGTGGAAGTGGGGGAAGCCGTTTGCGCCAAGGTGGGCGCGTCGGAATGTGCTGTGGTGGTCGCAGTGGGCGTTTGGCTTTGGGCGACCTGCGTTAGCGCCGGCTGCAGAGTCAGGATGTCTCGCGAGACGACGCCCATCGTGCAGGCGAAGCTGGTGAGCATGGCCATGAACGAAAGCAGCAGGATATGGGAAAGTCTGGAATGGTCGGTTCTACTTTTCATCACGTCGTTTCGCTCGAGGTTCTGCAGTTTCAGGTGGCTCGTAGGCGTCTCTATAGGGCAGAGTGAAAGTGAAGATCGAGCCCTGGCCGAGTTTGGATTGCACCTCGATTTCACCCCCATGGGCCTGGATGATCTGCTTTGCGATCGACAGTCCGAGTCCCGACCCTTCAACGGGGCGGCCCCTCGAACGCTGCGCCCGGTAGAGTGTGTCGAATATGTAGGGCAGATCCTCCTCGGGGATCCCTTCGCCGCTGTCCTGGACCACGCAGATGAATTCATCGTTCGTATCATCCAGGCGCAGGCCGAGGGAAATTTCTCCGCCGGGCTCGGTGTATTTGATGGCGTTGTCGAGCAGGTTGAGCAGGACTTGTTTGAGGCGCGGCCGGTCGGCGTTGATATTCGGCAGCCCGGGCGGTACATTCAGGCGGATCGCCAATCGGCGTTCCTCGGCGAGATCGGAGATTTGCAGGATCGATTCTTCCAGCAACGCGGTGAAACTCGTGGGCTTTGTTTCGAGTGTGAAAGAGGGAGACTCGAGCCGTGCGAGCGTGAGTAGATTGTCGACGAGCTGCGTCAGGCGTTTCGCTTCGTCTCGTATGATGCGCAGCGACGTTCGCCATCCCTCTTTATCTTGCGGAGTCTCCCCCATGTTCGCCGCATGCCCCTGGATGACGGTCAACGGGGTTTTCAATTCGTGGCTGACGTTGTTGATGAAATTACGGTAGAACGCTTGCTGGCGCTGTGCTGCACCCATGTCTTCCAAAAGGACAAGGGTGCTGCCTTTCGACAGCCAGATTACGCGCACTTGATAGGACTGCCCTTCGACGTCGGGGATGGTGCGCAATATGTTTTGTTTGCGGGTCTGGGCATCGTTGACGAGCGCCTTGATTTCCATGCTGTCGATCCATCTTCCGGCCGTTCCATTCGAGCGCGGTTGATGGAACTTGCGAAATAGTATGGCCGGGTATGGAAATCCGTCGAGCAGGTGCTGGTGTTCTGCGGAGCGAAGTCTGCCATGAACGAAGGCGGCGATCAGGACGGATACGACGAAGATTCCAGCAAGGATGGCGATGAATTCCAGGGGGCCAAAATATACAATAACGTCAGGCATCGATATCAGGATTGATTCTCGGCTCAACGCATCGAGCGGAAGACCGTCCTTCGATCATGCGGCCTCGAATTTATACCCCACGCCGCGTACGTTCAACAAATATCTGGGTGACTTCGGATCGACCTCGATCTTTTGACGCAGGGACCAAATATGTTTCTCGAGGGTTTTGGTTTCGATGTCGCGATCTCCCGGGATGTCGAAGACGGCTTCGAGGAGCGACGTCTTTCCGATCGGCCGACCGGCATTGTTGCTGAGATGAAGCAGCAGGTCGAATTCGCGTGGCGTCAGATCCACTGGTTCCCAGGAGTCGTCTACGTGGATGGAAACCATGCGGCGGTGGGTGTCGATGCGCAGGTAGTCATCGAAGATCTGAATCGGGGGTGGAAGACGCGCTTTGACCCGCGCGAGCAGCTCGCGGATGTCGAAGGGTTTGGTCATGTAATCGCTGGCGCCCAAAACGAATCCGATTTCCAGGTCGCTGATGCTGTCGCGTACGGTCAGGAAGATGATCGGAACCTGATCTCCCCGTTCGCGAATCTCGCGGCAAACCGACAAACCGTTGGGTTCCGGCATCTCGATGTCGAGGATGATGACGTCCGGGTGTTCGCTCTCCCACATGTAGAGGGCTTCATGGCCGTCGTTTGCCGTAACCACCCGGTAGCCCTCACGCTCGAGGGCAGGTTGGATGAACGAGATAATATTGGGATTATCGTCGGCAATGAGCACTTTTGACTGCACGTTTCGATTATACTCGCTCACTTCGACTTGCCACAACCTCCGCTCATTTGGCTGATCTGCGACTCGTATCACCTGATTATCAACTGCCTCGGATGCGTTCCCGATCGTCTTGCGGCGTTCGTCCGCACCGCGGTCACTTCGCCATACGTTTAACTACCATGATGATAATGAAGGAATGTGACAGTTGGTACTCTGGCAGGTTACCGTAGGGTTACGTCCCTGGTAACCTGTTCGTAACTTTGGCTGGACCCAATGAAGATGGGGACAGGTCCGTTCTCTTTGTCGGAGCGCGGACTTCCGTTAATGTTGGGCGGCATCCAATGTTCCGACTTCCATGAGTCACTGAATCCACAGCGGGGCGTCGAAGGCTTCGAGCGGTGAAGGTCGCTCACTTGACCCGGATTTCCAATTGAGGGTAGAATGCCTACGTAGGCGGGCGTCGCCAAGTGGTAAGGCATCAGCCTTCCAAGCTGACATTCGTGGGTTCGAATCCCATCGCCCGCTCTTGCCCTCACAGAGGGCTTTTTTCTTTTTATGGACAAACACGCGCCTCGATCAGGGGGATACGATCGAAGGAGGAAAGAAGGCTCAGTAGGAGGCCGGTTCGGTTTGGAAGAATTTTTCCAGCAGATACAGCGTTTCGCTCTGGTTGGTGTCGTGGGGAGGGTAGCGTCCCAGATACCAGGGAGGGGAGCCGGAAAGTGAGCGTCCGCCTTGAATGCCGACGACGAAGGTGTAGTCGGAGGCGATTTCGAGAATCGTCCCCTGTGCATCGATGTTTCCAAAAGGCAGTATCAAGGTGACCGGGCACTTCCCGAGATGTTCGCAAATCGTTTCGTACGAACCCACCACCTGCCGCTGGATCGCCTCTCGAGTGAGCTGGGGCAGGTTGTAGTGGTCGATGGTGTGGCTGGCCACTTCAACGCCGATCTCATCCAGTCCGCGTAAGTAGTCCCAAATCTCAGGATTTTGCGGGCCGTGTACGATCAAACCAACGACGAGCACGAAATCTCGATCGGTAAAGACGCGGATCATTTCCTTGAAATCGTTCCGCAGCCAGTGCGATCCGAGGTCATCGATGGTGACGATGATGGCGTTGCCGGGCGGACAAGTTCCGTCCAACAAGTATTGGAGAGTGCTGCGATAGGTAATGGGAACGAGGTTGTTAAGTTCGATTTGATCTGCAAGTTCCTGCATGCGCTGAACGCCGAACGATGAATGAAGCATGAGAGTCATTGGCGTGGGGCAGTGCTCGATTTCAATCAGGGAAGCCATCGCCGGGGAATACAGATCGGGATCAACCAGATCGGGCGATGGTACGCCGGCTTCTTGGAGGGAAAAACTCGTCTGGAGGATGTTGGCCGGGCCAGAACTCGACTGTGCGGCGGCAAGGTTGAAGGAATAGAGGTCGTTCCTGTATTTGACGGGCTCCAGTGAAACGACGGTCGAGACGTCGAAAATGGGCCTCGATGGTCTACCGCGATTTGCTGTTGGAGGCAGCTGCTGAGCGTCTGTCTTCGCTGCACCAAGATTGGAGAGAAGCAGAACTACGATGACCAGGCATCGGTTGAGCCATATGGTCTGTTGCTTTGTCATTGATCCTGATAGAAAATCGGCGAGTGATCGCCGATTTTTCCTCCCGGTCGAGTATGGCCATTGTATAAAATTGGTTTCCGGTTCGACCTTACAGTCAACTTTCTGTTTTCGAACCGTTTTTGAGGCGAAATTGTAATTCGACCTTTGCTTGATCTCCGTGCTCTGTTAAAATGAATGCCGGAGGGCCCGTAGCTCAGCGGTCAGAGCGGCCGGCTCATAACCGGTTGGTCGCAGGTTCGAATCCTGCCGGGCCCACTTCTGCATCAATCGATGTACCCCCCTTTATTTGCCCTTGTTCATTTTTGTTGTTTTCCTGGGGACTACACTGCAGAGAAACAAGTTCGAGCGTGTACAGGATGATTCGAGTTTCCGCTGCGAAACCGATACTGGTTTTAGAAACTCACACCTTTGTCCTATGTGTGCAAGGGAGACAACGGTATGGATAGGATGAGCGGACGCTTGATCTTGTTCAGTTGGAAATGTAGAATCGTTAGGGTTTGAATGCAATATCGCCCTATAATATGGAAAAAGGATAGAACGCCGAATGGGATTTCTCGCACGGATCTTTCAAAAACGCCTCGGTACGCCTCCCGATCGCGCAGCAACAGCACCACTCGATCCGCAAATCACACCGGGAATTGAACTTCGACGGCACGTCGTCGTCGGTGCTGCACATTCCTCCGGGCTCGAGCGAAAATCGGACGACGATGCTCTGCTGATCATCTCGGGCAGTGCGGATGGTCACGAGGGGATGGTGGATTTCGGCTTGTTTTGTGTCGCGGATGGACTTGGGGGATACGATAACGGACAACTTGCCAGCGCGATCTCGGTTCGTACGGTCGCTCATCGACTGACCCGGGAGGTATTTCTGCGTCTGCTCGAAAGTGAACCGGGCGACGAAGAGGAAGACGATCTGGAATCGATGGTCCAATCCGCATTCATCGAAGCCAACGACCTGGTTCGCGATCAAGCGGATGGCGGTGCGACGACGCTGACGATTGCCCTTTTACTTGGCGAGTATATGATGATCGGGCATGTCGGTGACACGCGCGCTTACTCGATCAGTAGAGACAAGATCGAAGCCCTGACTCGCGATCAATCCCTGGTTCAAAAATTGGTCGAGACGGGCACCATCACAAAGGACGAAGCGGCTGAGAGCCCTCACCGCAACGTGCTCTGGAACGCAATGGGACGGACGGAGAATCTCAAGGTGGATGTCTTTTCCCATTCCGTCGTAAACGACAGTTATATTCTGCTGTGCTCGGACGGATTGTGGGGCGAAGTTGACGAGAAGGAAATCCAACGCATCGTGCTCAATTTCGAGCATCCCCAGGCCGCCTGCAACGCGCTCGTCGATGCTGCGACGGAGGCCGGGGGCTCGGACAACATCACGGCGGTTCTGATTCAGTTCCCTTCGAAGAGTCGTTTATAACGCGCTCCGATCGATCAACAATTATTTCCGCGCCAAATTCAGCGTATGTTGGCATTTCTGTGATTCTGCTCTTTAAATGATGAACCGCCGGATGTGGGGGGGAGCATCCGGCGGTTCTTCTATTTACGGGGGATTCTACCGTAAGTGCGAGGGGCACAACAACGGTAGTGTAGGTTCCCCCAGGATAAGCCTGTTTACCGACACAAAGAAAAAGTGTGCTTATCCAAACAAATATTATCACAATATGGGTATTAATAATATTAATATATCGTGAAGGGGCGGCAGCAGCCCGCGCGTGGACGTTATGCATTCGGCATCACGACATAATCCGCGCGATGAGACCGGCCGGTTCCCTTGCTCAACGAGTTTGTGCCGCATGCGTTGAGAAGCAGCCGCCCGCGCCGGTTTCCCATTTTGTTCAACCTGTGCTATGCTTCGCGGCGATGGGTAGCGTGCGCAGAAGCTCCTGGAAACAATACCTGATCTACCTGCTGCTGAATGCGGCCATATCTGCGTTCGTGGTCCTTTTAGTTCTCAACATCTGGGATGGGCGCGGGCGCGAAGCCGAGTCCACCCCAACACCCACGGTGGACGTCATGGCGCTCCTGGCGAGTGAGGTGCCGACGATAACAGCTACGACCGCACCGACGCCCACTCCGGTGACCTACATGGTCCGTGCCGGGGACACGCTTACCGACATCGCCCTGATGTATGAAGTGCCCATCGAAAAGTTGATGGCGGCCAACGATCTCAGCAATCCGGATGCACTCGAAGCGGGCACGACTTTGATCATTCCTGTCGAAGCCCCTGCGGAGGAGGCAGATTCCTCCCCGCCGGAAGATACCGCCCCGCTCCAATCTACCGATACGCCCTCTGCGGGTGCAGGATCGCCCAGCGTCAGCATTTCGGGCGTCGAGGGCGCGGGGAATCTCGATCAGGAGACCGTGCGCCTGCAGAACTCCGGCGGTGAAGTCTCGATGGCCGGATGGACCCTCGATGACGGCGGTGACAACGTCTACGTTTTTCCCGCCCTCACTTTCTACGCACCGGGAGCCGTCGAGGTGCATACGCGCGAAGGTCCGGCGGATACGGCCATCGATCTATACTGGGGGCTCGATCAAGCGGTATGGACTCCTGGTACGATCATCTATCTGCGCGACGCAGAAGGGATCGTTCGATCCACGTTTCAAATTCCGGATATGGAGTGAGTCACGGCATTATCTACAGCGTGGATTGTCAATCTCCCCAAGCATACTCGAAGCAAGGACTTTGTTCTACATTGTGTGGGCTTATAATAGCTTAGGCTGAAGATGGCATACCCGCGCAGTGAACAGGCAATTTCCTTTGTTCAAGATCACAAATTTCCCACCATAATTCGCATGGTGAAAAAGGATACAAAGTGAAGTTCCTTAATCGTTTAATATATTACCCATTTTGTTTCGCTGCACTGCCAATATTGGCTTTATTGGGTCACAATATCAAAGAAGTCGCTTTAAGTGTCGTTATCCGACCACTTGTGATTTCATGGATCGTCACAATCCTGCTGTCGTTGTTATTCTATGTGTTTATTCACGATTGGCATAAATCTGCTTTATCAACGAGTTTGACCTTAATTCTTTTCTATTCATACGGGCATGTATATCATACGCTGCGTGACGTGTCCGAATTGGGCTTTGAACTTGTACGCCATCGATATTTCATATTCGTTTATCTCATTATTTTTTTAGTAACGTTGTGGTTGATTGTTAAACGAACGCGAGGAAGCGTGGATCAACAGGAATATCTAAATGTAATTGGAATATGCCTATTGATCTATCCAATGTACCAGATCGTGCACTATTATTGGATCGAGGGCCACAGTGCCTTAGCTGAGGATTCCCTACATCATACAGAATCAAATTTGTATCCCCCGGATAGCCATGACTTACCCGATGTATACTACATCATTTTGGATTCATACACGCGTGCAGACTCCTTGATGGAAGATTATTTATTTGACAACTCGGATTTCCTTGATTCTCTACGTGAATTGGGTTTCTACATTGGAGAATGTAGTCGTTGCAATCATTGCTCTACGATTACATCATTGGTTTCTTCACTCAACATGGATTACATACCGCAATTGCAACAGGAATTGAAAGATTCTTGGGTGGAAAACGAAATGTGGTTGCTGATTAAAAATAGCCGTGTTCGGACCGAGCTGGAGGCACTCGGTTATAAAACCATAGCATTTGACACAGGGACAGAATGGACAAGGTTGAGAGATGCGGATATGTATCTTGGCCCAAATGAAGAAAATTTGTTTGTTCAGGTAATTAACCCATTTGAAGCATTATTGATAAAGAATTCGGCCGGGTTGTTATTACATGATTTCTACGAGTTGTCTGTGTTGGCTGAGAAGAAGGAATTGTATCAATCAATAAATTTTGCGATCTATGGGTACGAATTGTTTGCCAAGACAGAGTTGAATATTTTAGATACTCTGCCTCAACTGCCCGCTATTCCGGGACCGAAATGGGTATTTGCACACATTTTAATTCCTCACGTCCCAAGGATATTTACTCCTTCAGGTGATATCGTTGATGATCCGGGTTTCTACAGTGGCGTAGGCGATGGCCCAATTAATGAGGAATATGAGATTGAAGGGTATGTAAATGAGGTTCAATTCGTAAATCATCAAATGCTTGATATTGTTAATAAGATCATTACTTCTTCATCAAGACCAGTAATTATCGTATTTCAGGGTGATCACGGAGGAAAGGGAGGAAGTATTTACAATATCCTGAACGCATATTATATCCCTAAAAGAAAGGATAAGTATCTCTATCCTGAGATAAGCCCCGTTAATACGTTTCGCTTAATTTTCGACAGTTATCTTGGGGGGGAATATGGGTTACTCTCCGATGTAACCTTTACCAGCGACGATCCGGTGCAAATTGTGGAGGAGAGATTCCCGCATTGCGTAGAATAGTGTGGGAGACCGTCCATGAATATGGAGTTTATCTGGAGTGAAATCGTTGTTTGATCAAAAAACAAGGTGTCGTTCTGCCCGCGCCTTGTTTTTGTTACTGGTTGCACTTTCTATATAATGATTCCGAGATCTTGATCACCCACCTGCACGTAATTATTTCTTAAGAAAGGATCTAGCACCGAAAGTGTCAATTTTCAAGAAGGTCGCATTCCACCCATTCCTGTTTTCGATCTTTCCAACACTTGTCTTGCTTGGTCACAACATCAAGCAAGTAGCACTCATCGTCGCGAAGCGTCCATTAATTTTTTCCGTCGCGCTAACAATGTTTTTGTATATTATGATGTATATCTTTTATCGCAAAGCCGCTCGTGCGGGTTTGGCGACAAGCCTCGCGTTACTTTGGTTTTTTTCTTACGGCCATATTTATCACACGGTTAAATCCATTCCAGTTATCAGCCAAGTAATCGGCCATCACCGTTATCTACTTGTAATTTACGTCATCCTTCTTATTTGGGGATTGCTACTGATTCGAAAGACATCTCATGATCTCAAGCCGGTAACACAAGTGCTCAACGTTATAAGTCTCGGATTGCTTGTTTTCCCAATCATACAGATCGTTGAGCATACCTATAAGACTACGAAGCTTGAGGACACGGGTTTTGGTTTTTTTGCACTTGAGGATCGTTTGGTGTATCCCGATGAGGAAGATATGCCCGACATCTATTACATCATACTCGATACATACACTCGTGCTGATTCGATGCAGGAATTTTATCATTTTGATAATACACCATTCCTCAGTGCCTTGCGTGAAATAGGGTTCTATGTGGCCGATTGCAGCCGCTGCAATCATTGTTCAACAATCGAATCTCTTTCCAGTAGTTTGAATATGGATTATATGCCGCAGCTTAGAGAAAAACTCCTCAAGGAAAACAAGGAGGAATATGCCTCTTCGCTTCTTAAAAATAGTCTCGTGAGATACCAGTTAGAACAAATCGGTTATAAAACAGTTGCCTTTGAAACATGGTTTGTTTGGAGCACACTTGATGACGCGGATATTTTCCTTTCCATCGATCGAGATCCAATCCTGCTTCAACTTATTAATCCTTTCGAAGAAATCCTGATGGATAATTCTGTGGGATTGGTATTCGCTGATATTCAAAAACTCCTTTTCCGCGCTTATAAGAGATCGATATTCGAACCTGTGGATCAATATCAATCGCCGTTCCAAGATTACATAATAAGGCAGTTGTATATCCTCGATAACCTGGATCGTTTAGAAACTATTCCGGGTCCCAAATGGATTTTTGCACATATCTTGATCCCGCATCCACCGAGAATATTCACTCCCGATGGCGGCATTGTGAATGATCCTGGTTATTTCAGTCTCAGGGGAGGAATGCCCATTAATGGCGATTACGAAATCAAGGGATATGTTAATGAAGTTCAATTCATTAATAACCAGATTTTGGAAATCGTAACGAACATTATCGAACAGTCCGATCCGAAGCCGTTCATCATTATTCAGGGCGACACGGGCGGATCTGGCCAGACGCTGTTCACAATTCTCAATGCATATTATTTAATGGGTGAAAAAAACCCTAGCCTCTATGAGCACATTACACCGGTGAATACTTTCCGTTTGATTTTCGATAGCTACTTCGGATCCAATTATGGACTCTTACCTGACTTGACGTATCGGGAGGATTTGGGTCTTGTGCCCGAAAAGTATCCGGCTTGCATCCACTAATCAAAGTATTTCGCTCGGGAATTTACCGGGCAATATTGCGGCTGACATGTCGTTTCGCTCTGATTTGGCATGCCTAGGAGAGGGATTAATTCCCACTGAATTTAGCCGTTGGGCTCTTGATACTCTTGCGCCCTCGTTGAGCGTCTGATAAACTCGCTACTTGTATGGGTAATCGTAAGTTGATCGATCAACCATGCAGCGTGTTGTGGGTTTGTTGCAGCTAGAAGCTGAGGGGCGAGGCAGAGGCGGATGGAACAAGCGTTGTATCGAGTGTGGCGACCTCAGACCTGGGATGAAGTTGTCGGGCAAGATCACGTCATCCAAACGCTTCGCAACGCAGTCAAAGGAGAAAGAGTAGCACACGCATATCTATTCGCCGGACCACGCGGCACGGGAAAGACGACCACGGCGCGTCTGCTGGCGAAGGCAGTCAATTGCCTCAGCGAATCCCCGGCCGAACGCCCCTGCAATCAATGCTCCAACTGTGAAGCGATCAACGAAGGTCGCTTCTTGGATTTAATCGAGATCGACGCGGCCTCCAACACGAGCGTGGACGACGTCCGTGATCTGCGGGAAAAGATCAACTTCTCTCCGAACGAAGGCCGTTTCAAGGTCTACATCATCGACGAAGTCCACATGCTTTCAACGGCGGCGTTCAATGCGTTGTTGAAGACGCTCGAAGAGCCCCCCGCGCATGCGATTTTTATCCTGGCCACGACCGAAGTTCACAAAATTCCCGCCACCGTACTTTCCCGCTGCCAGCGGCATGAATTCCGCCGCCTGCCGGTAAAGACGATCGTCGATTTCCTGAAGCAGAAGATCGCAGAAGGGAAAATGCAGGTGGACGACGAGGCGATCGAAACCATTGCCAGGCAGGCGACGGGGAGTCTGCGCGACGCCATCTCGCTCCTCGATCAATTGACCTCCACGGGAGAGCGGGTCACCCTGGAGATGGCCCAGTCGGTGCTCGGCACGGTGGCCAGCGAAGCGGTGCGTCTGGTGGCACAGGCGATCGTGGACCACGACGCGTCCGCCGGATTGCGCCTGATGAATCAAGCGTTGGATGGCGGTGCCGATCCGCGGCAATTTGCGCGGCAGATCGTGGCCTACCTTCGCGGCCTGCTGCTGGTGCGCATGGGCAACGCCGATCTCGTGGACGTGTCTGCGGACGTTCGGCGCACGATGGCGAAGCAGGCCGAAGCGCTGCCCACGGCGCTGCTGCTGGCGGCCATTCAGGCCTTCGGCACTGCTGCGTCCGATCGAGCGACGAGCTGGCAGGCCGGACTGCCGCTGGAGATTGCCTTCGTGGAAAGCATCGGCGCGCAGTCGAGCGGACTCGCCGAATCACACGATCCGACCTCCTCGCAAACCTACGGCTCGGCAGAAGAGGCCAGGCCCGAAAATCCACGCCTGGTGAAAGACGCCCCCAGCCCGAAGGTCACAAGCCGAAGCGAGGTGCTTGCGGAGGGCGAGATTTCCTTCCAGCATGTGAACGACCGGTGGTCGGAAGTGCTGGCCGTGGCGCGGCGTTTCGACCCTCGCATCCAGGCCCTGCTCAATTCCTGTCGTCCGTTGGGTTTCCAAACGGGCACGTTGGTCATCGGATTTCGAAGCGATTTGCTGCGTGAGAAAATGGAAAAAGGCCACAACCTGGCGCTCGCCGCTCAAGCGCTCCAGGAGGTGTTCAACAAACCCGTCGGAATCCGCTGCATCCTGACGGAAACCTGGGAACCTCAAGCAGTGGGAGGGCATCAACCTCCACCGGTGGAAAGCGGCGGCATGGTTTCGACCGCCCTGCGGGATTTGGGCGCGCATGTTGTCGACGTGGAAAATTTACCCCCGGACAGCGGCTCATAGCGCGTAGCTCTTTTCGATCCGATCCAGGTGACAGATCTCGAGCGGACGGCCGGCGTACGCTCGGTATTCGGCGGTCATCGGGCGTGGATGAAGATCGCCGGGAAGTCAGCCCGGGTTCAAGCGTTCGATCGACGTAGCAGATTGGGGAGTCAACAAGATGAGCAAGCAGAAACTGCCGAAGGGATTCGGCAAGGGCATGTTATCCGGTTTCAAACAACTGCAGGAACGCCTGGAACAAACGCAGGCCGAGCTGGCCGAGGAAACGGTGGAGGCGAGCGCCGGTGGCGGCGCCGTTCGCATCGTAATGAGCGGGACGCAGCAGTGCCGCGCCGTGCACATATCGCCCGAATTGTTCGAGGAGGCGGACGTCGAAATGCTGCAGGAACTGGTGATGCTGGCTGTAAACCAGGCGGTTCAGGATTCCCAGGTCCTGGCGTCCAACAAGCTGGGTCCCCTGACCGGCGGTCTGGGCCTTCCGGGGATGGGCGAATGACGTCTGGCGTGCCCAGGCCGGTCGAACGGCTGGTCGAAGCCTTTGCGCGTTTGCCGGGCATCGGCACGAAAACCGCCTCTCGGCTGACCTACTACCTGCTGCGAGTCCCGCCGGAAGAAAGCAAAGAGCTCGCGGAAGCGCTGCTGGCGATGCGCACGGAAACTCGATTCTGCTCGAGATGTTTCAACATCACCGTGGACGATCCTTGCATGATCTGTCAGGACGAGCGGCGCGAGGACAGGCTGATATGTGTGGTCGAGGAGCCGCTGGACGTCGTGGCGATCGAACGCACGCAGCAGTTCAACGGCCGCTATCACGTACTGCACGGCGCCATCAATCCCGTGGAAGGAATCGGACCGGAAGATCTGCGCATCGACGAATTGCTGGCGCGCATCGAGACCGAGGCGGTCGAGGAACTCATCGTGGCAACCAATCCAACACTGGAAGGCGAGGCGACGGCGATGTATCTGAAGCGGCAGCTTGCCGGCCGGCCGGTCAAACTGACCCGCCTGGCGCGCGGCCTGCCTTCCGGCGGCGATCTGGAGTATGCGGATACGACGACCCTGTCGCAAGCGTTTCAGGGAAGATCGGAATTATGAGTTATCATTAGCCGAGTTGTGACGCGAAGTTTTGGAAAGGAAGATGCATGAGCACTCGAAGCAGAATCATCACATTGGGGATCTTACTTACACTCGTTGCCGGATGCGGCGCACCGGTGAGTCCCTCTCCGGCAGCGGTCCAACCGTCCGACACGCCGGAGTCGACGCAGGCCCCGCCTACGGATACTCCGACTCCACAGGACACGCCGACCTCGACGCTGACGCCCACGGAAACGTTGACGCCGACACCCGTCGAGCCGATGGTGCAGCCGGATGGAAAGGACATCTCTTGCTACTTCGGCCCGGGTCTGGACTACGCCATCGATGGCGGTTTGCTGCTCGGCGAGAAGGTGCCCGTACTGGGACGCGATTCGCTGACCTTGTGGCTGCAGATTGAAAACCCGCGCATCCCGGGAAAGAACCGCATGTGCTGGGTGCCGATCGAAAAGGTGATCACCGAAGGCGACATTCAATCGGCGCCGATCGTCGAGGCCCCGGTCAGCCTGGTTACCTCGGTAATCGTGAACGTCAAGCCGAGCAAGAAAAAGCTCAATCCATGTGTGTTTCCCTATACCTTCGACGTAGAATTCACGATTCAGGTGACGGGTCCCGTGACGGTGACCTTCCAGCGCAGCCTGAGCGACGGACACACGGCGCCGGCCGAGTCGGTCACTTTCAAGAAGGCGGGAACGAAGACCTTCTCGGACTACATGCGTGTGGGCAGCACCGGCGATCACTGGTTCATGGTCACGGTGACTTATCCCAACGCCACTTCCGGGACGGGATACGGCACGGTCACCTGCCCATAATTCGAATCGTTTGTAAGGCGATCGTGCGGGAGAGGGGAGGCGAGACGGCGTGGAAATCTCGCTCCCCGTCCCCGGCCGGCGAGGCGTTGGAGGCCGGCCGGGAAAACGCCTCATTGCGATGCGATCGATCTTGACGGAATCACATCGAGCCAAGTATAATACACACACAATGTAGAAAAGGTCTCGCCCGGCAGCGGGAAGACCGATACAAATCAATATTGCCAGGGGCGCCAGAGACCGGGGAGATTCGGACGAAGGCCGAACCTCCTGTTGGGTCTGTCATCCTAGCCGATGTTGCGAACGATTGACATCGGCAGTTTGTTCCTTGCGCCCTTGACACACGCGTTGGCGGATGGTAGCATACCGTTCGCTCTACTGACGGCACCTTAACAATTGAATAGTGATAGGAAGCCCAAGAAATAGCTTTGAGTTTGGTAACTAGGATCATTCCCACATCTTCGGATGTGGTGAAGTTTCTACGGAGAGTTTGATCCTGGCTCAGGATGAACGCTGGCGGTGTGCCTAACACATGCAAGTCGAACGAGGTCCTTTGTATTCGTACGAAGGTGTCCTAGTGGCGAACGGGTGAGTAACACGTAGGTGACCTGCCCCAAAGTGAGGGACAACCCCTGGAAACGGGGGCTAATACCTCATGTGTTCCGAGGAGTTAGAGGTCCTTGGAGAAAAGGAGCAATCCGCTTTGGGAGGGGCCTGCGGCCCATCAGCTAGTTGGTAGGGTAACGGCCTACCAAGGCAAAGACGGGTAGGGGGCCTGAGAGGGTGGTCCCCCACAATGGCACTGAAACACGGGCCATACACCTGCGGGTGGCAGCAGTGGGGAATATTGCCCAATGGACGCAAGTCTGAGGCAGCAACACCGCGTGCGCGATGAAGGCCTTCGGGTTGTAAAGCGCTTTTCTGGGGGAAGAGGAAGGACTGTACCCCAGGAATAAGTCTCGGCTAACTACGTGCCAGCAGCCGCGGTAAAACGTAGGAGGCAAGCGTTATCCGGATTTACTGGGCGTAAAGCGTGTGCAGGCGGTTTGGTAAGTCGGACGTTAAAGCTCCCGGCTCAACTGGGAGAGGCCGTTCGAGACTGCCAGACTCGAGGGTAGGAGAGGGAGGTGGAATTTCAGGTGTAGCGGTGAAATGCGTAGATATCTGAAGGAACACCAGTGGCGAAGGCGGCCTCCTGGCCTATCCCTGACGCTAAGACACGAAAGCTAGGGGAGCAAACGGGATTAGAAACCCCGGTAGTCCTAGCTGTAAACGATGCAGACTTGGTGTTGGTGGTTTAATAGCCATCAGTGCCGTAGCTAACGCGATAAGTCTGCCGCCTGGGGACTACGACCGCAAGGTTAAAACTCAAAGGAATTGACGGGGCCCCGCACAAGCAGCGGAGCGTGTGGTTTAATTCGAGGCTACGCGAATAACCTTACCTGGGTTTGACATATACGTAGTAGGGATCTGAAAGGTGACCGACCCTTCGGGGAGCGTATACAGGTGCTGCATGGCTGTCGTCAGCTCGTGCCGTGAGGTGTCCGGTTAAGTCCGGTAACGAGCGCAACCCTTGCCCTGTGTTACAAGTGTCACAGGGGACTGCCGGCATAAAGCCGGAGGAAGGTGGGGATGATGTCAAGTCAGCATGGCCTTTAGATCCAGGGCTACACACACGCTACACTGGCCGGTACAATGGGTCGCGAAGTCGTAAGGCGGAGCCAATCCTCCAAAGCCG